>CAZUEC010000123.1:0-6309 GCA_964618865.1 uncultured Roseibacillus sp.
AAAAAACTCGATAGACGAATAGACTTTTGAAAAATGGTCTAACCGCCAGCTTCCACTAACCCTGCGACATCAAACTTTTCATCCCCCTAGGATGATGCCATAAGCTCGCATGCCCGTGCGTCCTTGGTACTGGCCCGAAAACGGGCAACCCGAACGAACAGAACCCTTCACTTGGATTGTAGAGGGAGTAATCGCAGCCTCTTGGTGGCCAGATCCTGATGTCTTAGACTTATTCGATGACCAGGGAATCAAAGCCATCGTCAATGTCTGTGAATTCGATAACCGCAAGGATATTCCTGCTCACTTTGACTACCACTTCATCCATGTCCCAGACTACGGCGTCCCGACCGAACAGCAGATTGATCGATTTTTAGAACTCATGGATCGTCACCACGCAGCCCATGAACCCGCAGTCATTCATTGCGTGGCTGGCTGCGGCCGCACCGGACAATTCATCATCGCCTGGTGCGCCAAGATGGGATTCATCCCCAAAGGAACTGACCCCGTAGACTGGATCCGCTCTCGGCGCAAATGCTGTCTCGAAACCGGAGCTCAAATCGAATGCGCCCGCCGTTTGACCAAAAAATACCGCTCATCTTAAATCAGCTCCAAATCATCACCTCTCTTCCTTTCTAGATCTTCTCCCAATCTATCCCATTCAGCTTCGCCACAGCCAACTGAAGCGCTTGCGTCCCTTTACGGCTTCCGCCTTGTTCTTGTACAGAACGATAAAGCTGCTCCGCAAGAGCCAAGCCTGGCAAACGAACCTTCATCCGCTGAGCCTCGGCAAGCGCAATGCCCATATCCTTCACAAAGTGCTCCACATAAAAACCAGGCGCAAAATCCTTCGCAATAATACGAGGAGCAAGATGAGAAAGCGCCCAACTCCCCGCCGCCCCCGAAGAAACAGACTGCAATACCGTCTCCAGATCCAAACCCGCACGCTGAGCATAGAGCAGTGCTTCACAGACCCCCACCATCCCAGCCGCCACCAAAGTCTGGTTCACCATCTTAGCATGTTGACCAGCACCCGCCCCTCCTTGATGCACAATCGTCTTTCCCATGGCATGCCAACACGGCCTCAAACAATCAAAAACCCCTTCCTCCCCTCCAACCATAATCGATAAAGTCGCCTCTTTAGCCCCCACATCTCCTCCCGAAACCGGCGCGTCCAAAGCAGCAATCTCAAGCCCCTTGGCTTGTTCGTATATCTCACGAGCCAAAGTCGGTTCACTTGTCGTCATATCGACGAGCACACTCCCCTTAGCCGCTCCTCGAAGAATCCCCTCTTCACCTAGCACCACCTCTCTCACATCCCTAGGAAAACCCACCATGGTAAAAATCACCTGCGAAGAGCGAGCTACCTCCGCAGGTGAATCCGCCCATCGTGCTCCCCGTGCCAACAAAGGCTCCGCCTTCTCTCGACTACGCGAGAAAACCGTCAACTCAAACCCTGACTCTAACAAATGCCCTGCCATGCTAGCCCCCATCACTCCCGTGCCAATCCATCCTAATTTGGTTTCTCCAACTACCACTTGCTTCTGACGACTCATCCCTGAGTTTCACTGCTCACTCATCCTCGTCAACCACCGACCTCCTTTCGCCTTTGTCAATTTCTTGGTGGTTCTCAAAGTCCCCATAGCCTATATCAGAATCATGAACGATGATAACTTCGGCTACTTTATCCTTACAGTTTTAATGATCTCGGTAGTCGTCGCCTTTGTGGCCTCTCTCTTTTTAAAAAAAGGAACCACTTTTTGGGCCACTAAATTAATGCTCATTGGCTCCAGCGCCCTTCTTCTCGCTGGCTCATTTTCCACTATTTGGATCATCATAGAAAATTTAGGCCCCTCTCCGATTTTAAATTCTGCTTGGATACAAGTCTCGTTAGGAATCTGCTACTTATTAGGAATGCTCCTCTTCTCTATTGGGCTTTTTGGATTTTGTGCCAGATGGGGAGCCGCTGGCAGACGCCGAGCTGAACTCCACGAGATAACAGCAGCACTTTCTGCCACCCAAAAGACCACTCCAACCTTCAATTCTAGCCAAGTCTCCTCCTCTTCATCACTCACCCCACCTCCCAATTCATGAGCTCCATTTATTTCAGCCTTCTCTTTTTACTGATTCCCCTTTGTCTCGGTATCACTGCCATCTTCTTAGCTCTGATCGCCCATCGAGGTCACGCGACGAGTGGCACATGGACTCTTCTCATCTCGGCTAGCATATATTCCCTCACCATTATCAGCTTTGGATTTGCACAATACTTTTTTATCTCGTCCTTCCTAGGCTCCAGTCATGGATCTGGGACCAAAGTAGGCACTTACGACTTCGATTTCTACGAACAAATAATGATGATTACCTCCGGAGTTTTCGTCCTTTCCATCCTTGGATACAGCCTTGGGATTCTCTTCATGAGCCGCCAATGGGCCTCCCTCAGCAAAGAAACCTCGGACCTCGAAGAGTTAGCACAAACACTAGCAAGAGAACGTGAGCAGCCCTCCACTTAAGCCCCTCAGATCGACAAATTTTTCATTGGTCAAATTCATCAAGAAATTCATCTTAGTCGCGACATGATCCAAATCGAATACTGCTCCAAGTGAAATTACCTCCCCGAAGCTGACCGGGTGTCAGCTGAAATCAAAACCGTGACCGCAGAGGAAATCACCCTCACTCCCGGCGCAGGCGGCATCTTTGAAATTCGTCAAGGGGGTAAGATCCTCTTTAAAAAAGAACGGAGCGGACACTTCCCCGTCAAAGGCGAGGCTGCCGCCCTTTTTTCGGATCACTAGCAGAGACCAGCTCCAGCATAAAAAGGCAGCAAAGACTCGACTCCCTCCCAGAATCTCTGGTTTCTTCGTCCTAGTGACCGATCCACAAGCCAAAGCCTCCGTCCTCATTCAGGCCCTGCCCTATCTGCAGCGGTTCCGAGGAAAGACTTTTCTCATCAAAATAGGTGGCTCCGTAATGGAAGACCCTGCTCTGGTCTCAGAGTTTATGCGCGACATCCTTTTCCTAGAAACCGCTGGAATTCATCCCATTCTCGTTCACGGCGGAGGAAAAGCCATCTCCGCCGCCATGAACAAAGCCGGTCTAGAACCTGAATGGCTCGAAGGATTTCGTATCACCTGCGAAAAAGCAATTTCCCTCGTTGAAAACACCCTCACTCATAGCCTCAGTCCCCATCTCGTAAATCTCCTCAACGAACACGGCGGCAGTGCCACGGCCATCCCAGGAACAACTATCTTTCAAGCTCGTCGCATGAAACCCAACGGCAAAGACATCGGCTTTGTGGGAAAAGTAGAAAATTGCCTCACAAAAGAAATCACTTACGCATTATCTAGTAGAAAAGTCCCTGTCATTTCTCCTCTCGGTCGCGAGATTGACACCGAATTCTCTCTCAACATCAATGCCGATCTCGCCGCCGCAGCCCTCGCCAAAACTCTTCAACCAGCCAAACTAGTCTACCTCTCCGATGTTCCCGGCTTAATGAAAGATCCGACCAAACCCGAAACCCTCATTCCTTCTCTCAACCAAAAAGAAGCCAATGATTACCTCGCAGACGGGACCATTAGTGGCGGCATGATTCCTAAAGTAACCTCCGCTCTCGATGCACTTCATGCCGGCACTCAGAAAGTTCACTTCATCGATGGCCGCCTTCCTCATTCACTTTTGTTAGAAATTTTTACTAACACCGGCATCGGAACCGAAATCGTTCTGTAATCACCCCTACCCTCTCAAATCAGAAAAGAACCTCATGATCTCCCGTCGCAAAATCCTCTATCCTCTCTCCTCTTCTCTGCGGCAGTACCTATATCACTTCGGACGCCAGTCAGATATTCCTCTAGTATACGACGAACTCCACCGCTTCTCCGGCTCCGTTGATTACGTCAACCCCTCAGGCGAAGAAACACTGTGGATGACCGTGATGTATCCCCCAGAAATCATGGAAAAACTCGCTCCCATGCTGACTGGAATCTATGCCACGCTCAAAATCGGAGGCGACCTCACTCTGACGCAGCACCTCACAGTCGACCGCGTTGATTTCGGCTCGTTTGGTAACTCTCGCCCTTTCCGAGTTTGTATTCGGAACCTCTTCAACGGTAATTCCGACTACTATTACGTCAAAACAGCAGATGCCTCTCGAATCTATGGTTTAGAACTCGAACACCTCCTCTCCCCCAACCGCCTCAATTACCTCGTCAACGGAAACACCCTCATCGAAGAACACATCGCAGGAGTCCCCGGTGATGTCTTTCTCCGGGACTACCTCCAGCGAGAAGACCTCAATAAAGTCCGTATCGCCAAAGAGTTTACCAAATTCAACGAACGTTGCTTCATTCGCTTACTTGGTGACATGAGGTCCGTTAATTATGTAGTTGATATCACCCCAGACTTCGAAGAAATCCAATACCGAGTCCGCCCGATAGATTTTGATCAACAATGCTACGAAGGACGAAGCAAAACTTACCTCTCCTACCACTTCGATTCTAACAAGGCCATTACTCGCGTCGCCTTTCGCGCTCTCAATCGGAAAACCATTGCCCAATACGTTGAAGAAGAACGTGCCCAGATGGCGAGAAGAGCCAAAGTTGAACGCATTCGCTTAAGCTCCCTTCTCTCTGTAATGAAGAAAGACACTCTCTCTTCAGAAAAACATATGCAAACTCTCCGCCAAGAACTTGGTCACTACTACCCTAAGGAAGATCTCTCTCACTGTAAAACGATGGGGGAACTCACCGCTCTTCACCTCGAAATCATGCTCAAGTGATTTTCAAAATCTCTCTCCCTTCAAAACAAAATTTTGCTATTATTTCACTATGCAGGATGAGCGATTTTTTGAAAAGAATCAGGTCGAGAACCATCTTGCCGCCATCTTTGACGACCTGCCAGGCTTTATCTACTTCGTCAAAAACCGTGAACTCGAATACGTCGCTTACAACCAACGTTTGGTAGAAATCTTTGATGCCGCCGACCCCGATGAAATCCTCGGCAAGAAAGACAACGACTACATTCCGGTCCACATCCTCGAGCACATTCGCACCGATGATTTGAAAATCATCGAGACTGGGAAATCGATCACCAACCGCGTCGAGCTTGTCCCACGTGGCAATGGATTCGTCGATTGGTCCACCACGACCAAGAAGCCACTTTTTAATCAAAACGGGCAAATTTGCGGCATTATCGGAATTACTCGTCCCTTCGAACAGGGAACCACTTCGATGCGCCAAAATGAAGAACTCGGGCCAGCCCTCGACCTCCTTCACAAGCACTTTCGGGAGAACATCGCTATCAGCGCCCTCGCTAGCGCAGCCAATCTTTCTCTGAGTAGTTTTCTGAGAAAGTTCAAAGCCTGCTTCAGCATGACCCCCAAGGAATACTTGCGCCACCTAAGAGTGCAAGAGGCCTGCCACCTCATCGTTCGAACCAATCAGAGTTTTGCGCAAATCAGCCACCATTGCGGCTTCGCGGACCAAAGCCACTTCTCCCGCGAGTTCTCCCGCATCATGCGCGAACCTCCCTCGGCCTACCGTTCACGCTACCGAATCTAAGCTCTGACCCTTCGTTTCGAATCAAATCCCGTGACGATTTCGTTCAAAAGGAAAATCAAATCCTTCTAGACGTTTGACTCCTCCTTTGTTTTCGTAACGCCATGAAAACCGTCGCCATTCTCGCCACCCTCGACACCAAAGCCGCTGAAGCAGACTTCATGCGGAGTGAAATCGAGTCTCTCGGCGGCAAAGCTCACATCATCGACCTAGGCGTTGTTGGAGAAGCGGGCACCACAGCTGCCGTCACCCGCGAAGAGGTCGTCAAAGCCGGCGGATCCACTCTCGCTGAGCTGCTCCAGAGCCCAACCCGCGAGAAGAGCAATCCCTTCATCGTTACGGGAGCCACCAAGATTCTCACCGACCTTCAGAAAGAAGGCAAAATCGATGCCGTAGTCGCCCTCGGCGGAACTCAAGGCACCTCGACCTGCGGACCCATTCTGCAAGCTCTTCCCTATGGCTTCCCCAAAGTCATGCTTTCCACCGCTGCGGCAGGAGACACCTCTCCGTTTGTTGGCATCAAGGACATCACCATGATGTTCGCGGTTTCCGATATTCTTGGCCTCAACGTCTTTTCTCGCAAAATCCTGGCCAACGCAGCTGCCGCGGCTTGGGGCATGGCGCAGTCCAAGCAATGCATCACTCAATCGACCGCCAAAGGCGTCATCGGGATGTCCAATCTCGGCGTTCTCACCAAAGGCGCGATGCACGCCATCGACCTCTTTGAAAAAGCGGGCTACGAAGTCATCACCTTCCACGCCAT
>CAZUEC010000124.1:0-6292 GCA_964618865.1 uncultured Roseibacillus sp.
GCTAATCTCAAGCAGCATACTCCTGAAAAAGGCTTGGTAGTGACCTTTGTTTCTTTTTGTAAGGAAGAGGTTTTGGACCTTGAAATTGACGAAAGCCAAAGTGGAAAAGTATTCAAGCAAGCTGTTAAAAAACGCCAAAGTGAGCGTGTCAAGCTGACGGATGGTGGGCGGGTGCGTGCTTCGGTCAGTGTGAATGGAAAGCGAATTGGAGCGATCAAAGTCGAAGATCAAGGAAACTATGTCGCTATGATTTTCGATACGGAAGAGGGAAAAATGATGAAGGTTTTTTATGATCCTAAATTCTTAATTTCAGGAAGCTAAGGTGGTGATGAATTGGAATCGAAGACAGTTTATCAGTGGAGCTGCGGCGTCGGCTTCTTTGGTGGGACGTGGTGGTGCTGCAGAAGTCAATTGGGAGACTGCTATTTTTCATACCACCGATCTTCATGGGCATATTCTTCCTACGGAATCCTATGAAGGAGAGAAAGACTTAGGAGGGTTGGCTCGCTGTGCGAGTCAAATTCGAGAATGGCGCAAACAGTCTCCCGAGCATCTCCTTTTGGATATTGGTGATGTCTATCAGGGAACACTGGTGAGTTGGCAATCGCGTGGAAAGCTCATGATCGATCTTTTTAATAAGATGGGTTACGATGCGTGGGTTCTTGGGAATCATGAATTTGATTGGGGTCCAGAGGTGGTCGAGGAGGCGATTATTCGTTCTGAGATGCCGGTGCTGGCTGCAAATGTGGAGCTTGATGGTCAGTTGGTGGGTGCGGAACGGACGGAAGGACTTTTCCAGAAATTACGACCATGGATCATTAAAGAAATAGGGGGTGAAAAAGTGGGAGTGATTGGCCTGATCACTCCTGGGCTACCTGCTTGGTTGCGTTCTGAATTGTTAGGTCCTTTAAAGGCGGTCGATCCTCAACCTATTCTTAAACGTTGTGTGGCCGAACTCAAATCTGAAGGGGTCAGTAAGATTGTGGTTGCAGGACACATGGGTTATCGAGAGTGGGGCGATGATTATGCGAATCCGCTAGCGCATACCTTAAAGGGGTCGGGAGTGAATGCCTATATCGGAGCTCATTCTCATCGTCGTAATGAGCGTTGGTTAGTGGAGGGGATTCCTTGTACGCAAGCGAGCTACCACGGGTTGCATTGCGGCCGTGTTCGTTTTAAGGGGGATTTTGCTCGCATGGAACTCAGCCTAATGGATCGTTCGGTCGCTTTTGATCCGGTCATTATGGAGGCTTCTCAGTCTTTGCTGGATGCGGCGACTCGAGAAAGGGAAAGAAAGGTTGGAGTTGTTCCGGTTGTGGTTTCTGGGAAGGAAGAGGTTCGGCAATTTCTGTGTGAGTCCTTTCGGGAAGCGGCAAAGAAAATTGGGCAAGAAATCGATGCTGTTTTTCATGGTACTTTTGGAGGAGAAGAAATTGCGCGAGGTGATTTTATGGTGGAAGATGCTTGGAGGTTACTTCCATATGAGAACAAGTTGGTAGTAGGCGAACTGACAGGTGATGAGCTTCTTGCCATTCTGAAGGAATCGAGGAAAGACCGCTATTCGGATCGAAGTTTGATCGGTCTTGAGGTGATTCGAAATCAGAGGGGAAGTCCGGTTGGTATCAATGGTTCTCCAAAAGGGGGGCGTTATCGTGTTTTATTTAATAGCTATGATGCGCAATCTGGAGGGGGGCGTCTCATTGGGCTTCGAGATGCGCTGGCGAAACCAACAGCTAAGTCTCGTCTGTTGCCTTTAGAAACTCGAGAAGCTCTGATCGATTATGTTGCTAGTTTGTAGAGGTTTTTGTGAAAGACGTTGATTGCTACTTATGTCCTGAATGCGGAGCTGATGTGCCAGTTGGTTCGAAAGCGTGTCAGGCATGTGGTCCTCGCAAGATGGCTAAGCGGATGAATCGTAAAAAGAAGAAGGCTTCTCGACGGAGACGTTCGTGGGAACAGGATTCATGTTACGATGGTTTAGGTTTGCCGGAAGAGGATTTCGATTATGAGAATTATGTGGCTCGAGAATTTGGCGGCAAACGGCATCGGAGAATCAATATCGCGTGGTATTGGTGGCTTACTGCGTTGGTTTTGCTTGTTCTGTTCATTGTGGCAGCGCTCAGTTAGGAGTTCTTGGAAAAGAGAAACCCGCTCTGCGAAAATTGCGCGAGAGCGGGTCAATGAATCCTCCGTGACCACCAAGGTCGCAATATAAGCTGCGTTCCGAAGACTCAACAGGTTGGGGACTCCGGGGACCGCGTCTGCCCTCCTAGAAAGGCGCGACATTCACATCCCTCGGGGCTGCCCCCATTATTTTAAATATCGGTCCGAGCTTGCTACCTGAGTAGCGACCACGGGAGAGAGTGGAATGATAAGCCGAGAATCGAGTGGGAGCAATTTGAATCTTGGAATGGGATGAGACTTTTTTGGTGTTTGGGATGTTTGGAGCTGAATTTACGGAGGGGGTATTTTTTATGAAAAAAGTCGTTCTTTAATGAAATTGAAATATTAGAGTGACTTTATTTTAAAAAAAGGTAAAATTCAGCCTAACTATGCCTGCTGGCTATAAGAAAACGAGGAAAAAGAAAGGTCGAAGGAAGTGGCTGCCATGGCTTGCGACTGGATTTTTTGGTCTCCACGCGCTTCTTGTGCTTTTGATGGCGCAGTGCTCCGGACCAGATCTTGGTTATCAGAATCAAGTTTCCTATATTCGGGTGAGCGAGGATGTTGTTCGTGACAGGGTGTCGCTCGAATTCGAGGAACCTCAGGCGCGACTTTTTCCACAATATATTTCGAGGTCTTCGGATGATAAGGGGGAGCAGGTTCCTATTGCGATTACAGAAGAACCGTGGAATGGCTGGGAGACTCTTGACGCGTTGAAGGTTGATGAGGAGGGGGAAATTTTGAGAGAGAATTTTCGTTTAACTCTTGAGAGGGTTGATCCGAGAGAAAATCTAAGAGGAGGAATTGTTCCTTTTCCACAATTTCCGGAATTTCCGATAGTGAGAATCGGAGGCGAATTGGTGCAACCGATGACGGTGGTTCCGGAACCGAGTGTTCTTACTTTTGCGATGTTAGCTTGTTTCGGCTGCTTTGTGAGGCGCCGCGGTTCATGAGCTAGAGTTCTGAAAGACGTTTGATGCTATGGTATGGCAACGGGCTGAATTCGTTTGGTGGTAAAGCGCACGCTGACATTGTATTTGGAGCGCTCTTGGCTGCTACCAAGGAGGACGGAGTAGCCGTCGGTGGTTCGCCAGAGGTGAGAGGCGAGCATGAGTCCGTCTTGCAGTTCTTGTTGCTTGGGAAAGGAGGCGTTTGAAACGGGTTTGCCGTATAGCTTGTTTAGAAGGGAGATGAGTTCGCTCCAAGTGGATTGCAATTGGTCGTTGTAGGAGGTGGCGTTGAGTGCCTTGGTGCGTAGGGTGACTTCTTGTAGGTTTCCAGATTTGTTCCAATCAAAGTAAAGGAAGCAGTGGAGTCCTCCGATTGATTGAGAGGTTTGAAAAATACCATTTAAGCCAGTGCGGCCAAAAAGGGTTTTTTTGACATCGGTTTTTACGACGGAGGAGGCGAGGAGTTTTTCTTCTACTTCGGTTCTGCTATCTCCGAATTGAAGGGGGCCGAAGGCGTCTCCTTCGGGTTCTTTCTCGTTTTCAGGGGTGAGGTAGGGATGGTTTTGGTTTAGGAAAGAGCGGTCGTTTTGATGAAGTTTTTCAAGGTTAAGGCTGACTACTCGGCCATCAACACGACGGAGGGTGACTGACGATTCATCGCGACTTAGGAAGTCTGCTTCTAAAGTGCGAGTTCCATCCGTGTTTTTCCAAGAACGAATCTCTCCGTTAGCTAACGAAGTGACTAACAGAATTAGAAGGATTGTAGGTGAGGTTGTTTTCACTATTCTTGAAACGCTCCCGAAACTATTTTTGTTCGAAGAATACAGCAATGCTCACAAAAAAACCTGAAAGAAAAGCCTTCCAGGTTTTTCGAAATTGTATTCGATGGGTGGTTTACCAAGTTTGGCCGCGGGAGTGACGGAAGTATCCTTCGACTCCAAGTTCGGGAGGAAATTCCGAAAGACCGGAGTTGGGATCCATTTCAATGCGCCAATCCGAACCACATTGGGTGTAAGGGGGCTTGAAAGTGCCTTTGTAGGTGGGGCAATGGAAAGTGAAGAGTTCGTAGAATCCGTAACTGAGGCGTTTGAAGGCACGCTGGGTTCCGCTCACCAATCCGTGAGACCATCCGGCGTGGCGGCCATCAACATCGTTCTGGCGAACAATTTGCTCAGGAATTTCGGAAAAACCGTAGAGAATGTTGCCGATCGCCCGACCCAACTTGCGGGTGGAGGTGTAGCGAGCTCCTGGAGGAGATTGAATATCGCCGTAGGCTACGCTACCAAGGCACAAGAAGGTTACTGCAAGAAGAAGTTGTTTCATTGGTGTTTCGGAATCTTGGAGGAGTGAGTAGGGTGTGACAATGAAAATTTCTTTTTAATGCTTCATAACTATAAACTGACTCCTGTAGAGAGAGTAACGCCTGGGATTTCACGGATTTGAGTCATCAAATCTTGGGAGAGAGGGTCATCGACTTCGATGATGGTGAGGGCGTTTCCTTGGCTTTTGTTTCGAGCCAGCGATAAGTTGGCGATATTGACTTTTGCGTTGCCTAATATGGTGCCAACGGAACCAACGATGCCGGGGCGGTCGTCATTTCTAACGATGAGGAAATGTCCGTGGATGTTGGTGTCGACGTAAAGTTGATCGATTTCGACAATGCGGGGCGAGTTTCCGACTAAGCTTCCTGCGAGTTGGAAGCGTTGTTCTCCTTTGCGGAGTTCGACAATGAGGAGTTCGGTGTATTCGGTCTGGGCATTGACGGTTGATTCGACCACTTCTAAGCCCATTTCGGCCGCAATGCTGGGGGCGTTGACGATATTGACCTGGCCGTCGCTGCGAGAGGCCTCTAGGTAGGCTGCTAGTGTGGTGCGGGCGATGAGGGCGGTGTCTTTTTTGGCAAGTGTGCCATGGTAAGAAACCCGAAGCGCGTCGGGGTTGGGGAGGCCGAGTTTGGCGATTAATTTACCGAGAGAGTCGGAGAGGTCGAGGTAAGGGCCGATGGCTTCGCGAGCGGCGGCATCAAGGGAGGGCATGTTGATGGCGTTGCGAATTTCCCCGGTTGCAAGAAAATCGCGGACTTGTTCGGCGACTTGGATGCCTACATTTTCCTGAGCTTCTGCAGTTGAAGCTCCAAGATGGGGGGTGAGAGCGACAAATTTATTGAGTGAGAGAAGGGGGTGATTGGCTTCTGGGGGTTCGCTTTCAAAGACGTCGAGGGCGCATCCTGCGATGTGACCGGAGTCAATTGCAGATTTGAGGGCTGTTTCGTCGATGAGTCCTCCTCGAGCGCAATTGACGACGAGTGCTCCTTTGTTCATGAGCGCAAGTCGGTCGGCATTGATGATGCCTTTGGTTTCGTCATTGAGAGGGACGTGGAGAGTTACGACGTCAGCATTGGTGAGAGCTTTTTCAGGGGTTTCCGCAAGTTCGATACGGAGTTCGTCGGCTCGGCTTTGGGTGAGGAAGGGATCGAAGGCGGTGACGGTCATGTTGAAGGCTTGAGCTCGTTTTACGAATTCGGTGCCAATTCGGCCCATTCCAATGACGGCTAGGCGTTTCCCATTCATTTCGATGCCTTGGTTGGCTTTGCGACCAGCTTTAAAATCTCCCGCGAGAACGGAAGCGTGGCCTGGTGCAATGTTGCGAGCGGCAGAAAGCATAAGGGTGAAGGCGTGTTCTGCAGTTGAGATGGTGTTGCCGGTGGGAGTGTTCATGACGATCACGCCTTGTTGATTGGCTGCGGCTTTATCGATATTATCAACTCCAACTCCAGCACGGCCGATGACTTTTAGGTTTTTAGCGGCAGCGAGGACTTCGGGAGTGACTTTGGTCTGAGAACGGACCACGAGGCCGTCATAATCTCCGATGATTCCGAGGAGGTCTTGGGGGGAGAGTCCGGTGTTGAAGTCAGCTTCGATTTCGGGATGAGCGTTCAGGAGTTGAACACCAACTTCGGAAATAGGGTCAGATACTAGCACGCGATGAGCCATGGCAGTGGCCTTAATCGACCGACTGGTACTAAGCAAGAGCGAGATTTTGAGATTTGGTGGTTTCTTGCGAGATTTTGAGGTCGAATGAGCTTCTTTGGAGGCTTATTTCTTTTTGAAGTCCTTTGTGGTCAATGTGGGAAGCTGGATTTAACGGCGATTGTTTCGATTTTGTGGATAGACCTGGGG
>CAZUEC010000125.1:0-6291 GCA_964618865.1 uncultured Roseibacillus sp.
TCAAACCTTAAAAAAACTCGATAGACGAATAGACTTTTGAAAAATGGTCTAAACCCGTGCCGGAAGCCCTGCTTCTCTCAATCGAGCCTTGGCCTCTGCCACTGTGTATTCTCCGAAATGAAAAATACTCGCAGCCAAAACTGCATCAGCCTGACCCTGCTCCAAGACCTCCACAAGATGATCTAAGTTTCCCGCTCCTCCACTCGCAATCACCGGAATCCCTACCGCCTTACTCACCGCAGCAGTGAGCTCAATATCATAGCCATTCTTCGTACCATCAGCATCCATGCTAGTCAGCAAAATCTCTCCCGCTCCCCTCTCCGCGACCTCTTTCGCCCATTCGATGGCATCAAGTCCTTCTACCGCCTGACGTCCACCGTGTGTGTAAACCCCCCATTTGCCTGCTCCTTGCCGCTTCGCATCAATGGCGACCACAATCGCTTGATTGCCAAAAACACTCGCCCCCTCATCAATCACTTCGGGCCGACGAATGGCAGCCGTATTCACACCCACCTTATCAGCTCCCGCACCCAACATCAGACGCATGTCCTCGACCTCCCGAATGCCCCCGCCTACCGTGAGAGGGACAAAGCATCGCTCCGCCGTACGTTCGACCACATCGACCATCGTAGCTCGGCCATCAGAAGAAGCGGTGATATCCAAAAAAACAATCTCATCTGCTTCCTGCTCATTATAAGCCACCGCCGATTCCACCGGATCACCCGCATCAATCAAATCAACAAAGTTGACCCCCTTGACCACACGGCCATTCGTCACATCGAGACATGGGATGATTCGCTTCGCAAGCATAGTGCTGCTTAGTGCTTAATGCCGCCAAGCTCCAACCTTTTTCTTGCGAGCAGTCTTTTCCACTGTCTTGAGATAAGCCTTCTGCGCTCGATAATCGCGCCCTTGTGGGAGGTCAGTGCCACGAGTGTGGATTCTCGCCAGGCCACGAGCCACAAGCAGCTCATGGAGATAAATATCCTCCCCTTCCCAACGAACCTGAACCAAGCAATACTTTCGCTCCGGCCCATAGACATTTTCCCACTTAGTCGAAACTTCAAAATCATTCTTCGCGAGTAACTTCTTCACAAAGTTCTTCCCCTCCTGACCAATGGCAGTGGTCTCCTGCTGCGACAATCCCCCAAAGTAATCTCCTTGTTCCGCGATCCTCTTGCCATTGTCATTGCCATCGCGGTAACTCTTAAACTGACTTTCCGGAGTATCGACGAAGTACAGTCGAAACTCAGTTTCACCCTGCTCATGCTTCACGTGAAAACTATCACCATCCCCATTACGACCAGTAATAAGACGGCACTCTTTCAAGTAAGACCAATCCGAACTCTCCGCAGGTGACGGACCAGAAGAACCACTCCTTCCTCCCGAATCATCGACAATCCCTTTTTCCTTTAAAAACCAGACCAAGGCCACCACAAGCAGGCCAAGAATGGTGGAGCCGAGACTTTTCTTTCTTTTCATCGTTTCATTTCCAGAGGTCCTATTTCCAACTCGTGTTCACAAATCCGAACCAAATCATGCCAATCACCCCAGCTGCGAAGCAGTAATAAGCGAAATACTCAAACTTCCCTCGTCGGATTGCAGCGAGCACCAAGTAAACCGCGAATAACCCGCTCAAAAACGCCGCCCCTGCTCCGAGAATGAAGGGCATCACGAGGTCATCAGAAAGAGTCTGGAAGGAGTCCTTCTCCTTCACCACCGCTCCTGCGATGGCAGGGATCGACATCAGGAAGGCAAACTCGGCCGCCTTCTCGGGCTTCACTCCGCTCAGAAGACCAGCCGTAATCGTCGAACCGCTGCGGGAAATACCCGGAAGAATCGCGAAGGCTTGTCCGACTCCCATGAACAAAGCGGTTTTCCACGAGAGTTCTTTGCTCTTAGCTTGAATCACCTTTGGAGCCAGTAACAGAGCACCAGTCACCAAAAGAAGCCCACTCACCAAAACCGGATTATCGTAAGCCGACTCGAAGAGATCTCCTAGCGGAGTCAAAACCAGAATCACCGCAGGCACGGTGGCCAAACCGAGATAAAAAATCCACCTTCGCTCATCCACCATCTCCTTGGTCCAGAGAGACTTGGTCAAATCCCAGAGCTTTTTGCGGAAGAAAACGAGCACACTCAGCAGAGTCCCCACATGAAGAACCACTTCGAAAAGAATCCCGCTATTATCAATGCCTAATAAAAACTGCGTAAGTACGATATGACCCGAGGACGAGATTGGCAAAAATTCAGCCATCCCTTGCACAATTCCGACAACTATCGCTTCCCAAATTTCCATAAGTCTATGGGGCTAGCGCCACCGCCGTGAAAATGCGTTTTTTCCCGTGCCAGAAAAAGCCCCGCTATCGTCATTCCGAGCCAAAATCGCGTACCAAAACTGCCAAACAAAGTACAATCATTGTGAGAATACTCCTTTTGCTCTTTTCATCTTAAAGCAACATTGCCTGACATGGAGAGTTTGGAGATCACCCTCACCCCACGGCGCAAAGCGATGCTCGTCTGCTTTGCCCTCGCTACCGTGCTCCTCATCCCAGCAGGTCAGTTTGCATGGGGAGGTCTTTTCGCCCTCATCGCGGCGGGGCTCATCGCTACGGATCAAAAAGCCGAACTCCGCCGCCGGATGGGAGTCCTTTTGGGCTGCGTTGTCTTGTTAGGAATCGTCGACGTCAATCCCTCTCTCTCCAATGAGAATTTCCTCACCCTCTCCATCGCCTTCTTTCTCGCCATCATCCTACCCGCGCTCGCTCTTCACTTCTCCGGCGACAAAGGAATCATTCGCTTTCGCTTTTGGCCTCGGAAATGGCGTAAACAGGATCTCATCTACACTATTCTCTCCGTTCCTCTCGCTTGGGTTGTTCTCCAGTCCTACGAATGGGGCAATCTGACCTTCTTTGACAACGAGCTCTTCCGGCAATGGGCTCTTCCTCCTGAAGCCGAAGAAGGGGAAATCCGTCGCCTCTTTATTGGTATCAATCTAGTAGGAATTTGGGACGAGCTCTTCTTCGTCAATACCTGCTTCGCGATCCTACGCAGCCTCTTCAAGTTCCGCATCGCCAACACGCTCCAAGCTATCATCTACACCGCCGTGCTCTACGACATGGCCTTTGTTGGCTGTGGCTTCTTCGTGGTCTTCCTCTTTGCCTGGACTCAGGGAGCCATGTTCGAAAAATCAGAGAGCTTACTCTGGGTGCTCATCGTGCACCTAATCGTAGACTACTTCCTCGTCGCCTTTATCGTCCAGACCTATTACCCAGACTACGGCCTTGATTTCCTTTGGCGAAAAGGATTCTAGCCGAAACCTAGTCTTCTAAGTCCAACTCCGGCTTGAAGTCTGCTGCATGATAAGAGCTTCTAACAAGAGGCCCACTCGCAACGTGTCGGAAGCCTTTACTCTCGGCAACAGTCTTCCATTCTGCGAATTTTTCCGGCGTGACGTAGTCCACTACCGGAAGGTGCATCACAGTTGGGCGCAAGTATTGCCCGAGGGTCAAGACCGTAACATCAGCCTCACGAAGGTCATCCATCGCTTGCTCGATCTCTTCATCACGTTCGCCTAGGCCAAGCATGATTCCACTCTTAGTAGCGACCTTACCCGGAGCCATTTGCTTTGCCTTCTTGAGAACGGCAAGTGAACGATCGTATTGCGCACGGCTTCTTACCAAAGGAGTGAGACGTCGCACCGTCTCGAGGTTGTGATTAAAAATCTGAGGACGCGCCCGCATGACCATCTCCAAAGCCCAATCCTTATCATTGAAGTCGGGCACCAGAACTTCGATCGTGATCCCTGGGTTTGCTTCGCGAACCGCCTCAATTGTTTTCTCAAAATGCTCCGCGCCTCCATCGGCAAGATCATCACGCGCAACAGCGGTAATCACGACGTGATTGAGCTTCATGCGCTTAGTAGCCTCCGCCACTCGTTGCGGTTCGTCTTCTTCTAGTGCTTCCGGCTTAGCAGTCTTGACCGCACAGAATCCACAAGCACGCGTGCACTTCTCCCCTGCAATCATGAAGGTCGCAGTCCCCTGCCCCCAGCATTCCCAACGGTTTGGGCATTGCGCTTCTTCGCAAACGGTCACCAAATTGAGGTCCTTGACCATCGACTTAGTATCCCAAAAGACAGGATTATTCGGCAGCTTAACACGAATCCAATCTGGCTTCTTGTCCAAATGTAAACTCGCGTCCATTCGCATCCGAGGACCGAAATCACCGGGACGGAGACCTTTTTTTCCGCTGGCACCAGCGCAACCGCTCATACACGGATTCTAGCGCGGCTACATCTAGAGGCAAACCCGAAAAGCGCTCGTTCCATTTTCCTTTTAACCATCCTTACTGAAATTCACATACTCAATCTGAGCCGAACCACGTAACTCACCCGCCAAAACTCGAACCGCAGCCTGCTTTTTTTCGAATAAATAACGATCATAAAGATAACTCCGAATATCTTCCAAAGGAGGCACCGTCCCACCGCGACATTCTAACACCTGAACGAGATGAAACCCATGCTCATAACTAATCACCGGAGAAACCTCCCCTTCTCTCAGTGAAAACAGAATGGACTCGAAGGGATTGCTCGGACGATCCAGCGAAATCCATCCCAGCTCAATATCCTCTTCACTCTTCTCAGTCTCTTGACGAGCAACTTCTAAAAAATCCTCCCCTTCACAAATCCTCAACCGCAACGCAGTCATCTCCTCCAAGAGAACTCGTTCATCAAGCAACCGATTAATTGTCTTCATCAAGCGTAAACACCTGACTTCAGAAGGAGAACGATACTCTAAACAATGAGATTCATAGTAGCGAACAAGTTCTTCTTCCTCAGGATCCTCAATTCTCGGCAAGCGCTCTTCCATGAAAAGCTCCATTCGCAAACCGGCCTTCGCCTCTTCGCGTAAGCTCCCCTCCTCCGCAGCCAACTTCTCTTGCGAAACCCCTTGTTCTCGATAATTTTCCACAAGCAGCCCTAGCCGTGCCGCAATTTGTTCTTCCGTCACTGAGCAAGCGGATTTTTCTGCTTCTTGCGCAATGAGAATAGTATCAATCACCTCATCTTCAGCAGCCTTTTCCAATTCCTCGCACCCCTCACCACAAGTCACTTGCCCTCTCAACTCCGCTTCCGATTTGATCCGTGCAAAGGCCTCCTCAATCAGGTTCGGATTTATCAACTCCCCATTGACCCGAATCACTGCCCCCTCCTTCTATCGAAGGCATTCAAACTATTCTGAAAGTTCAACAGCCCCTCGTCTCTGCTTTGCAAAGATTCACGATAGCGTTCAATTTGACTTTCACTTAACACTCCTCGCAACTGATCTAGTTTTTCTTCCCGCGTTCGATTCAAACGCTCTTGGATAAAAGCTCTCATTGGATTGGTTCCCGGCTCGGCCTGCTGAAATTGCGCTGCTAACTCCTGTGAAATTTTTAACTGCTCTTCAGCACGAGCTCCTGCACTCTCACTTCCACCGGAATCGAGTGCGAAATTCTTCAACACTTCCTGCACTCGAGTTGCTTGATCCGCATTCAAAGCGAGCAAGGAATTCAAATGATTCACTTCCACCGCCACCTCTTTCTCAACCTTCGCAGTTCGTCGCCCTTCTTCTCTTGACTCACGTGAGGCCAATTGCTCGGGAGTCAGAATTCCCTCTAGCACTTCATCTAACCCTTCTCCCGCAAGGAGCCGTTGTAAAGTTCCATGCGCTTGCAAATCTCCTGTCAAAATATCATTTTGAATCTCTTCAAAATGCGCACGTAAGCGATTCTCTTGCGATGCATCTAAATCCAACCCACTCACCAAACTCCCCAGACGGCCTTCAAAACTATCCTGTTCTTGCCTGGCGATAATCTTCGCAATTTGGCGTTGGCCTTCTTCAATACGCGCCACTTCTTCCGGACTTAAATCTTCGAACCGGTCCCCTCTTTTAATCACCACCGGCTCAACATCAAAGGTCGGATAGTCAGGATCAATTTCTGGAAGCCCGGATACCGGATTCTCTTTCCGCCGCGAATTGAAGCCCGGTAAACGCTCCGCAGTCGAAAAATCAGTCTTCGTTGGCATTTGAGATTCTTTTTTCCCCTGTGAGCGATTTTGCCCCAGTTGGATCAACACCACAACCGCGACCAAAACGATGATCCCGCCCGCTGCTAATTTACCCTTCATTATCCCGTATAACGTCGCACAGAGCTCACTTTTTGCGTAGTGAAAAAAATATTAGCCTCTCACTGCGGCCACAGCTGCCTTCATATCCGAAGCCTTGAAGGTCGAAGACCCTGCTACTA
>CAZUEC010000126.1:0-6288 GCA_964618865.1 uncultured Roseibacillus sp.
CCTCGAGAAATAATATCACTCTTCAATCGAACCTCAGATAGCAAAGAACCCACTCCTCGACTACGACCTCTTGAGGAACCTGAAGAAACATAAGATGGATAGCCATTTCTGGCATTACCCGAACCTGCCACGCTAGAATCTTTTTTGCTGCAACCAACAAAAGAAATAGCCACCAGAGGAATAGAAAGGAGCCTGAAAATTTTTATCATTACGAATAAGTTTGTCGGTGCTAGGGTTAAGTTATTCGATTTTTCTTAAATGGAAAGTTATCATTGCGTGCTATTTTTATTACGCAATAGTGCACATTCATGGCCAAAGGCGACGATTTCGTCTCCCGAATTCTCGATTCCCTTCCAGCCCAAGCCCGCCCCTCCGCAGGCCAAATCTGGGGGCCTATCGAAGAAAGCGCGCGTACCTGCGTCATGGCCAGCCTAGCCACTTTTCAGAAAAAAAAAGGCCACCGGCTCTGGCTCGAAGTCTCAAACCCACGGAAACGAAACCAAATTGAGGAGGAATGGTCCTCTTTTCCAGGTTCTCAACCCATTATCATCCCCGCCCCAGAGCTCCAAAATGAGGCCAATATGGGCCCCGGTGGCGAATGGCAACTGGCTCTTCATCAATTAGCTGCCGACACCGAAAACACCCCCGTCTTACTCTCTCCTTCCGCTTGGCAAGCAAAAGCCCCCCGCCCAGATTCTCTCCGAGAAGCAGCCCAAGAACTTTATCCCAACCTCACTCTCGAACCAGCCGATTTAGAAGCACAACTTCTCGCCCAAGATTTTGAAAAAGTGCCTAAAGTCCATAGCCGACTTCAATTTGCACGACGAGGGGGCATTCTCGACCTCTTCCCTCCCAATACCTCTCATCCAATCCGACTAGAGTTTTTCGACGACACCCTCGAATCGTTGCGCGAATTCGATATTCATAGCCAAATCACCATTCAACGGCTCCAACATGTCCGGCTCCAACTCCACACCCCCGAGAATAATACCATTCTGCAAGACTGGTTAGCTCCAAAAGATTTGATTCTGAGCTTTGAAGAACGAGAAAACTCAGAACCCTTGTCCCTTCAACTCACAGACGAACCCACCGGTCATCACTTCGAACTCCCTGCCCTTTCCCTACCGATTGCCAGCCTCGATTCTGGAGACTTCGTAATGCATGACTTTCAGCGCGACACAGTGTTGAACCAAATGGAAGATTGGATTACTTCTGGGTGGTCTATCTTGTTAGCTTCTGCCAACGAAGGAGAACATCGTCGTTTTCACGAAATCTCCAATCATCGTTTTGAAAAAAATCCCAACATCCTAGTTTGGAAAAAATGGTTGCCTCGAGGATTTATCCTTCCCGAAAAAAAAGTCACCTTCCTCTCCCTCTCCGAACTCTTTGGTCGCTTCAGCAAGCCCGTTCGCCTCTCTGAACTCGAAAAACAACGCGCCCAAACCACCAAGCTCGATATCGAAGAACTACGAGAAGAAGAACTCGTCATTCACGCCGAATACGGACTCGGACGTTTCGAAGGCATCCAATATGACGAAGACGGACGCGAAGAACTCATTCTCAAATACCGCAATGAATCCTCCGTCGCAGTCCCCTTATCCCATGCTCATCTAGTGGCTCGATACATCGGCACTGGTGGGGCAACCCCCGACCTTTCTAAATTAGGGGGCACTCGTTGGAAGAAAACCAAACAAGATGCCGAAAAAGCAATCCGTGATTACGCGGCTCGTCTCCTCAAAGTGCAGGCTGAACGCGAAACCGTCGCAGGCTACGCACACCCCCCCGACTCCAAATGGATGTGGGATTTCGAAAACGCTTTCCCCTACACCGAGACTCCCGACCAACTCGTTGCCATCTCTGCTGCCAAAGCCGACATGGAATCCAATCAGCCTATGGATCGACTGATTTGCGGCGATGTCGGATTTGGAAAAACGGAAGTCGCTATCCGCGCTGCCTTCAAAGCCGTCACCGGCGGCACTCAAGTCGCAATGCTTTGCCCCACCACCGTTCTCGCAGAACAACATCATCGCACGTTTTGTGCTCGTTTCTCAGAATTCCCCATTACCATCCATCTTCTCAACCGCTTTCGAACAACCTCTGAAGTGAATGAGACTCTCAAGGGACTTGCCAACGGCTCAGTAGATATTGTCATCGGCACCCACCGCCTTCTCTCAGGTGATCTAAGTTACCAAAACCTTGGACTTGTAGTAGTAGATGAAGAACAACGATTCGGAGTCAAACATAAGGAAAAACTTAAAGAACGCTTCCGTCAAATTGATGTCCTCACCCTTTCGGCCACCCCCATACCTCGCACTCTTTACTTCTCCCTCATGGGCGTGCGTGACATGTCAACAATTGATACCTCTCCTCCCAATCGAAACCCCGTAAAAACCGAAATCCACCAATACGACGAGCGTCTCATCAAAAAAGCCATCGAAAACGAGCTCGCTCGTGGAGGCCAAGTCTTCTTCCTCCATAATCGCGTCAAAACAATTGAATCACTGCGCGATCGCATTCAAGAACTCGTCCCCAAAGCTAAAATTGTTGTCGGTCACGGACAAATGGATAAAGACGAATTAGAAATCGTAATGCACAAATTCGTAGCAGGAGAGGCTGACATCCTCCTTGCCACCACCATTATCGAAAGTGGAATCGACATCCCCAACGCGAACACCATTCTCATTGATCGCGCGGACCGTTTTGGCCTTGCCGATTTATATCAACTCCGAGGACGCGTCGGACGCTCTGACCGCCAAGCCTACGCTTTTCTCTTTCTCCCACGCGATGCGGTAACCGGTGGTGACTCTCGCAAACGGCTCAATGCCATCCGTCAATACACCGCTCTCGGCAGCGGCTTCCGCATAGCCATGCGTGATCTTGAAATCAGAGGCGCCGGCTCCCTCCTAGGCACCAAGCAATCCGGTCACATGGCCGCCATTGGCTTCGATCTCTACTGTCAACTTCTGCGTCAATCAGTAGAAGAGCTACAGGGGAAAAAACACACTCGCCCCGCGGATCTTGTCCTGAGAGCCGATATCCTTTCCTTTACCGAGGGTCGACATGAGAAAGGACAACTTCCCGCCTACCTTCCCGCAGCCTACATTCCAGAAGCCAAAGAACGGGTCGCAGCCTACCGAGCCTTAGCAACCCTTGGCAATCCCGCCGAACTCATTACTCTCAATGAACAATGGCGAGATCGGTATGGCCGTCTCCCGAAACCCGTTAAAAACCTCCTGCTCTCCACTCGCCTGCGACTAGCCGGAGCAGCCCTCGGAGCAGACTTATTAGAAATCAAAGAAAAACGTCTCATTATCCAGAAAAACGGCGGCTACCTCTCTGGCAATACCTTTCCTCGCCTACAGAAAAAATCTCCCGAACAACAAATTCAAGAAGCGATCACCCTTGTTGAAAACCTCACCAACTAATCATTACTTTTGCGGTAACGCCTTCCAACCTCCTGCTAAAACGTAGATTTGCGCAGCAGGAATAAGATCAAGCTCTCTGATTTGCGCTGCCACGGGTTCACTCGAACCACATCCTTCAGTAGCACAGTAGACAACTACTGAATCTGCAGTCACCAAACTCTCGAAAGCCTCTGCCATCAAACTTGGAAAATCTTCAGAAGGATGATCGGTGAGTAAAACCGAATTCGGATAGCCATTTTTCTGCCAAAGTTCACGAGTACGCGCATCGACCCAAACCACATTAGAAAGCTTTAGAGCGTCTTCAAAGCAAAGGTAACCTGGCTTTAATTCTGCTGAATGGCAACCCACCTCCTGTCGAGGTCCACCACTTACCATCCACGTTGCACAAGCCAGACCAACGGTCACTCCTAACAAGCTAAAAACCTCAATAGCTAGACGCGCAATCATTAGTCATTTGCACTTTGCGCAGTTGCTTTCGAAATATGAACATAAGCTTGATAATTTTTATGCTTTTTGAACTCACTATCTGTGACAAGCCGTAAAAGACCAAACCCTCGCACTTTTGTTTCCGAAGGAGTCACCCAGAGCTTATAGTTTTTCCCCTCCTCAATCGTCTCAAGCTCATAAGGAAACTTATTTTCATTAGTCGAGGTCACTCCAATGATATTGGTGGGGAAATCCTCATTAATCGTAATTTTGAATGCTTTCCTCTCGTTCGCACTCCCTTCGTTCCACTTCAAAGTCTTAGGTTCGATTTTCACTAACTCCGGCATCGTCAAGCGGACTGTTAAGACATGCCGTTTACCATCAGCCATCAAAAGAGAAATCTCTTTTGCGATCGTTCCTCGAAAATTACCCACTTCAAAGAGCCCTCGAATCGTTCCTTCTTCTCCCGAAGCCCATGTCAAGCGACCCCCATCACTAATTTGCGCCTCTAAGCAGGAGCAATGCGCTTCATGACGTTTAATCACCGCCGCATCATCACCCTCACTTTTGAAAGCAAATTCAACAACAACTAAATCTTGATCAGGCTCCGCAAGAACATCGATCGTCGTTTTCTCGAAAACAAGAACCCCCGCAGTGGCATGATTTAAAAAAACAAACCAAGTAATCAGAGCAATCGATTTCAAAAACTTCATTCGTCCTCTAAAGGTAACAACTCAATCCCAACAATCAACCTTCCACTTCTCCACTCGGGACCAGCAATATAGAGCCACTTGTCTTTTCTAAGCGGCAAAGTAGTCTTCATGACCTTCTCTTTTCCTTGCCATAATTCTAAGTCTAACTTCACTCCATCTGCCTCAGCTTCGCTTGTTGGTTCAAAGCTAAGGAGAATCTTATCAGACCCTTTCATCGGAGAAGCCCAGTTCGTGTAACTCCGCCAGATAGGCTGAATATCAGTTCCGATTACACCATAACTTTCAAAATTAAGATCCTTCAAAAGTTGCATCCGCAAAGTATGCCCCTTCTCTGCAGTCTCGGCTTCAGGCACCACTTCTGACAAATTATCATTAGTGCCAAAAAGAAGAACCGTTCGTAGCCGAGCCACTGACTCCTTTCCCCTATCCTGCGCCGGCAGTAATCCCGCCCAAATAAGCCAAAGGCAAACTACCGAAAATACTCTCATTTAATAAATTTGGGATGAAGATTTCGCCGAGATCAGAAGAGTATCTTCTGGGAAATCATCAGCATCATGAGCTCCTGCCATCAAATTGAAAGAATCAGGAATGGGTTGCAAACCATCTAAGACAATAACACTCGTCCCCTCGGCATCAGCATTCACAATAGATGAAGTCACTCCTCCAGCTGGAGTGTAAACAGCCGGCCGTTCTTGCAGATTCTTCACCACAGTCCGATTCTGAATCATCGGTTTGCCTACCCGAGTTCCCGCGAGGAAAGCCACCGCCATCGCTCCTACCGCCACCGGAGCCAACCACCAACGCAAAGCATCTCTCCAAGAAGAAGATCTCCAAGAAGAAGAGGCAGGAGTGCCAACTTCAGGAACCTCATCTCGCTCCGCGGTTCGAATCGCTTGCTTCAATTTAGTCTGAAAGAAATCTCCGTAAGGCACATCCTTCGCCTCACCGAAAGCAACCTGCAATTCCTCACGCACTTCCTGATGATGATCACGTAATTCCTTAAGCTCTGGTTCCGCCTCCAGAATACGGTTCAACTCCTCTTGTTCAGATGACGACAGCGAGTCATCATCCATCCAACGAACAATTAGTTCTTCTTTACGCTCTTGATTCATCACTTAGCAGTCCTTGTAGTTTCTTACGTGCATAAAACAAACGGCTCATCACCGTCCCTAACGAAATTTCCATTACCTCTGCGATCTCCTTATAATCCAACCCCTGGACCTCGCGCAACATGACAACCTCTTGATGCTCCGGTGAGAGCTTAGCCATCGCTTCTCCGATCCGACCTCGCAATTCATCATTGCTCATCGCCTCATCAGGACGAGCATCCTGATTCGGAGTCGTCCGCGCCCCAGCCGCAATTTGGCTTTCCTTCATCAACTGATCATCAAACTCTCCTGCGCTCTCAATCTTTCTCTTCCGGAGCCAGTCATAGACCACATTATGAACAATTCGATAAAGCCAGGTCGAAAATTTGGCTCTCGCCTCGAATCGTGGAAGCGCCTTCCACACCTTCACGAACACCTCCTGAGACAAATCCCAAGCATCGGCGTCATTTTTGACCATATTTTGAATCATTCCATAAACCCTTCCTCGATGACGGGTGACGAGGTCATCAAAAGCCCGAGAGTCGCCTCCCTGACTTCGAGCCACGAGGTCCAAATCGATTTGGGCCTCATTGCTTCCTCCTCCAGCACTCGTGCCAGAGTCCTCCGCCATCACCC
>CAZUEC010000127.1:0-6232 GCA_964618865.1 uncultured Roseibacillus sp.
GTTGAAGACCGCCTCACGATCGCGTGGACGCGGGAAGTCGATTTCCATGATTTCGCCAACGCCAGCTTGAGGCCCATTAGACATCATCACACAGCGGTCGGCCATGAAGACGGCTTCGTCGACATCGTGAGTCACGATCATCGCGGTGAGATTTTCTCGCGCGAGAATATCGATGATAACATCTTGGAGCTCCATTCGAGTGAGAGAATCTAGACGGCCAAAGGGCTCATCTAGTAAAAGAACTTGAGGCTGGAGAGCAATGGCGCGGGCGATACCAACGCGCTGTTGCATGCCGCCAGAGAGTTCACGCGGGTACTTTTTCATCGCGTCGCCAAGCCCGACGACCGAGAGGGAGTGCTCGACGATTTGCTTTTGCTCGGCTTTGCTGGCGTGTGGATAGACGCTCTTAACTCCGAGCATGACGTTCCCAAAGGCATTGAGCCAAGGCATGAGGCAAGGGGCTTGAAAGACTACTGCGCGGTCGGGACCGGGACCGTCAATCTCGCGATTACCAACAATAATACCACCATCGGAAATTTCGTTGAGACCTGCCAACATCGTGAGGACAGTTGATTTCCCGCAACCTGAGTGACCAATGAGCGAGATGAATTCGCCTTTGCGAATGTTGAGATTGAAGTCCTCCACGACGCGAAAGTCATCGCCGTAAGGATTGGGGTAAGCTTTGACGAGGTGAGAGATCTCGACAAATTTCGGATTCAGCTTTTCGGGTGTTGGTTCGTAAACTTCGAGACTCATGCTGCAGAGCGGGGTGTGCCGGGTTGGGCGGGTTTATTTTTGAGGCGAGGAGTGCCAGAGATAGGAGTGAAGTCTTTAGGCCGCACATCGGGCATGGGTACGACTTGACTGCTAGAGAGAGCTTTCGACTCCTTGTTGAGCTGCATCATGAAGGAGGTGATCTCCGACTTGAGGCGCATGTATTCGGGATGGTCGTTGAGAGTTTGACGGTCTCGAGGGCGCTCCATGTTCACTGAGAATTCCTGAGCGAGAGTGGCTTCTGGCCCCATCGTTAGAGGAATGATGCGGTCAGCCATGAGGACCGCTTCATCGACGTCATTTGTAATCATGACCACAGTGCGGCGGTCTGTTTCCCAAATATTGAGAATCTGATCTTGTAGCTCGGAACGGGTGAGAGCATCGAGAGCGGAGAGGGGTTCATCAAGGAGAAGCACCTCAGGATCGAGGGAGAGAGTGCGCGCTAGGGAGGCGCGCTGGCGCATTCCGCCAGAAAGTTCGTGTGGCTTGCGTTCGCCAGCGTGGCCAAGCTTCACCATCTTCACGTAGTGAGCGATTTTTTCGTCGCACTCCTTTTTGGAAAGCTTTGGGAAGGCGGTCTTGACTGCGAGTCTGATGTTGTCGTTGACCGAGAGCCAAGGAAGGAGGGAGTAGTTTTGGAACATGAGTCCGCGATCGGGGCCTGGCTCGGAGACAAGCTCATTCTGCATACGAACTTCGCCAGTCGTGGCAGGTTGCAGTCCGGCGAGAAGAGACATCAAGGTTGATTTCCCTGCGCCTGAGAAACCAATGATGGCGACGAATTCGTTCTCCTCAACCTTTAGGTTAATATCCTTCAATACCACCGTTTGATTGGTGGTCGGGCCGAAAGCAACCGAGACATTATTGAGTTCAAGAAAAGCCATGTGTCCTCACATAAGCTGTTCATGGGCCAGAAGTGCAGGCAAGTGAGCACACGTCCATGAATTTTGCTCATGGATAGCGTTCAAATTCTCAATAAAGGCTCATTGACGACTCGTCATGCACGAGTGTTCTCTGATTTTCCGTGAACACTCGGATGAGGAGTAACTGATTCGAAATCAGTTTTTCTAGGTTGCGGTTTTTCCATAGGAGGCCTCTTTCATCACCGTTGCTAAAGTGGTGTAGGTGATGGTCCAGGCTTCTTTGGTGTCGGGGGTGAAGTCTTCTCCTAATCCCTTTTCGAGAGTGTCGAGAAGAGCTGCTCCGACAGTGTCGTAGTGTTCGGCCTTCACGCCGTATCCGACATGGCTTTTACCGAGTTTTTGCACGGCTGGGACTAATTCGCCAAGAGTATCGAGACCTTTGACGGCGACTCCAATCATGGTCATGAGCTTTTTGCCCTGCTCTTTCATATCCGAGTTGGCGAACATGGGCTTCACGCTGGGATCGAGCTCGAAGAGCTTACCGTAGAAAAGTTCGGCTGCGGTATCGGCGATGGGTTTTACTTTTTCCCAAGACCCTTGCACCAGTTCTTTTTGGGCGAGAGTGAGGGGACCTTCGGGTTCGGTTTCTTCGGGCATTTTTTGAGTAGGTTTGGTTGGTTCTGTTTTGGTGGGCTCAGATGGTGAGCCGGCGAATAATTTCTTGAAAAATGAGATCATGACTTTGAGAAAGTGAGAAATGGCCCGGCAGTGGGGGGCTACCGGGCCGTGTTTATTAATTTGAGAACTAGGCTTACTTTGGCGTAGCCAACATGTAGTTGACTGCGTTGGTGACTTCTTCATCAGTGAGGGAGGGGGTGCCTCCTCGAGCGGGCATCTTGCCATCAGGACCTTGGAAGCCATTAATGGCGTGATCTAGAAGAACGGTGAGTCCTTTGTTAGACCGTGTTTGCCACTCTTCGGTTTTGGTGAGAGCAGGGGCTCCTTCCTCGCCTTCGTCATGGCATCCGGCACATTCGATGAGGTAGATTTCCCGTCCCGCTATGAGCGCGGAGTCTTCGGGAATCCAGTCCCAAGGGTGCTTGGATTTCGTTTCTTGAGGTTTTTGTTCAGTGCTCTCGTCGGGAGCAGATTTACAAGACCATAGAAGCGGTAGACAGAGCAGGGATAGGTGAAGAGTTTTCATAAGCCATGGTTATCTCGACTGATTAAGAGGTTGGGATTCGGATGACGATGCCTCCCATCACGTCGTTCTTTTTGAACTCGGGAAAGTCCGGTTGACGATTCTCGTGATTGTTGTGGCATTCCCAGCAAGCTGGAGCGACTGCGCGGTCAGGATAGATACCGACGAAGTATTCCTGTCCGGCGATGGTCTCAGTGCTGGTCCATTTTTTCCCGTAGTAATCACTAGTAGGATCAGAGACTTCTTTGAGGCCTTCAATCACCGCAGGAGTTTTCTTCTTGGCGTTCTCAACATTGAGAGGCCAGGAAGACTGAAGGGAGTATGAGAACTCGAAGGGCTTACCGTCGACTCCGTCTACTTCCTCTGCTCCTTCACGGAACATCTGTGCTGGGAGAAGAAGCGCTTTCTCTTCTTTCCATTCTTCGTGGGCCTTGATGACCTTATCTTCTTTCACGAGGCGGTTCACGATCTTGCTAGCGTAGACCTTACGGTCAGACTTCAGCACGATGTAGAGGGCCTCTGCGACCTGTTCGGCATCGTAGCCTCCGCTGCTAGTTTCCGATTTTGCGGAATCGCAAGAAGCGAGCGCAAACGCGAGGGTGGTAGTGCCGGCTATGAATACCGGCCCGACCCATTTCTTATTCTTTTTCATTTTTGGGATTAGTTGTGGTTTGGTTGTTAGTGGTCGGGTTGGAACCGGCCTTTTTCTCAGGTTGAGATTGAGGTGGCGACTCAAGGTATTTCTTGAGGGCAATGATTTCTTCGTTGCCGCGCTCAATAGCAGCATCGACTGTCCAGCTAATGCCGGGATGGGATTCGGAAGGTTGTCCCGCGAAGTTACGGTTGATGAGAGATTGGTCTGCGAGCGAATCCATCGAGAATTGCAGTCCGTGGCAATCCATGCAGACGTTGCGCAACATCTTCTCGTTTGGCGTTAGGTTTGCATTTTGGTTATGATTGACGACCATTCCGCCGTCACGTTCTTCGCGTGGGAGGTGACAGGTCGCACAAGAAACACCTGAGCGTTCAGGGGCTTCGTTGCTGAGCTCGGCAGCCCATGCACGGAAGTGGCTCGAGCTCTCGTAGTTCTTGGTGTGCTCGTCGTCGTGGCATTGAATGCAGGCCTGGTGAGCAGCGAATTCACGATCGTAACGGTGTGGCTGGTGGCAGGATGAGCAAGACAAGTCACGGTGGGCGGAGGACTCCTTCATCGGCTGGCGAGCTAGCTCGGGAGTCATCGCGGAGAGGTCTTGCGCGAGGCGCATGCCATGTTTGCCTTTTAAGAAATCGGTGACTTCGGTTCCATGGCAGGTTTGACAGCTGGTGTGATCGGGCTGCTTAATCCAGGCTCCTGTTTGGGGGTGATCGTGGCAATCAGAGCAATTGATTCCCGCTTGAGCGTGCGCAGTATGTTCCCATTGTTGATTAATGCTCTCCTCTTGGAGTTCGGGTGCAGGAGCATCGGCCTTGGCGAGAGTGAGGGAGTCGCGCTTTTTGTTGCCTTCTGATAGCCATCTCTCGAGAGCATCGACCTCTTTGACGAGTTGTTTTTCGAGATTGTTAGATTCGCCGTAGTGTTTGAGTAGAAAGCTAGGAGCGAGCGCAATATTGTCGTGATAATTATGGCAACCAGCAGTAGCGCAGGTGTGGAATTCTAGGTCTTGGTGAGAGGGTAAGTTGTCGAGTGTGACTTGGTGGCAGTGAGCGCAATAGTCGGCCGGAATGGTGACGCCCATTTCTTGGGTGATCTTAGCGTTATGCTCCTGATGGCAAGCAACGCAGCTCAAGGCGTCAACGTGTTCGAGAAAGACCGCGTTTTCTGGGTTTTTAAATTTACGAACGGGGTGGGAATCGCTGAAATCGTTGAGGTCCTGCCCATGACAATTGTTACAGGCTGAATTGGGCACTCCTGAAGAGGTGAAAATGTTTTCCTTTTCTTCCTCGGTGTGACAGGCGCTGCAGGCCATCTCAATTTGATAGTGGCCGTGAGTGGTTTCACCTGGAAGGAGAACAGACTTGTCTTCTGCACGTAATAAGACGTGGCTTAGCCAAGAGGCTAAAGCAATTGTGATCAGCAACCAGAGGAGGAAGCTGCCACGTTTTTGAATCCAAGTTGACACGAAATATCTAGTAGAAGTAAACCGAAAGAATGTGGAAGGTGAGAAGCACCGGGAGAGGCCAGAAAAGAACGAGGTGCGCGTAGGTCAATGCCGGCCGGAAGCGACGAGCAAAGAGGGCGGCTTGAGTGGTGCCTGCGCTCTCAATGGCGGCAAAGATTCCGGCAGCCGCCCCGAGGAGATTGAGCGCCACAAAAGTGAACATGAGCCAGAAATTGAGGTTGTAGCCAAAGCGAAACCCCGTGTGCACGAAGAGTGCAATGAGAGAGATGATTCCGAAGACGGTGTGGAAGACGCGCCAGTAGGCAAAGTGACCGAATCGGAACCACTTAAACCTCTTGCGAAGTGAGAGCAGAAGTCCAATGAGGAAGATGCCCATCAAGCTGTAGCCGGTGATTTGCTTAATAACGCCGTCTCGCCAAAATTGCTCAACGCGATATCGCCAAGATTCTACCGAATCTGCCATGGCGGGCGGAGGAGCAAAGATGGTGATCAAAACTGCTACCAGAGCGACGATGGAAAAGATGAGTAAGGAGCGGGCGCCTTTTGGTTTGCTGGTAGTCGTTGCGCCGCAGAGTTCTTCCAGAAGAGGTTCGCAGGAGCCGCAAACGGTGGAGGCACTGGTTTCGTCGGCGAGCAGCTTTGGGTCATGTTTACATTTGGCGAGACAGGCGACCAAGGTGCCCTTCGAAACGCCCATGCAATTGCAGACGATGCGTTCATCTGGCCATTGTGTGACTGGAGTTGCGGTTTCTCCGGGGTTTAAAACTCCCTCCGCTACAAAGTAGTCTTGCTCAGTCTTCTTGATGAATTGGCCTTCGGCATAGAGTGATTGTACTTTCCCCCCTTCTGGCCAGTCTCCTACTCCGAGTCCTCCTCTCAGTTCGCCTTTGGGGCCGAGAATGAGCATGCGGTAGTGGTCCTCGGTGGAGAACTCGATAGGGCGGCCTTCCTCAAGTGGGTCGCCGATTGTGATGACGTCTACTCCGAGCATTTTGAGCCGAGTGGAGAGGTCGGGTTCCGGAAAAGGCTGAACTTTCTTACCTTCTAGCCGCGCTATTAAGTGGCGAGCCATCGCGTAGCCAGGAGCGGCGAGGCCGTAAATATTTCCGTCTAACAAGGCGCATTCGCCAATTGCGAAAACGTTGTTTACACTCGTCTCCAAGTGATTGTTGACCACGATTCCGCCGCGAAGGCCGACTTCCAGACCTGCTTCTTGTGCGAGTTCGCTATTGGGAGTGATGCCTGCAGAGATGATCACCAGGTCACAGTCATAA
>CAZUEC010000128.1:0-6184 GCA_964618865.1 uncultured Roseibacillus sp.
GAATTTGTGCAGAGTTAAGCAAGGTTTTCTCTTAGCAGATGGGTCTAAAATTTGGCTTTGTAGAGGGGGAGGATGAATCCTTGGAGGATGTTCTGAGGGGTGAGGTCGAAGAGGAGTTCGATGGGTTGGAAAGTGATTTCGGGATAGTTTTGGTTTTCGGTTAGTCTTTGCGGACTCCGAGTTTGCGAGTGAGGTTGATGATGTCGCGTTTGATTTCGTGGTGAAGAGCTTTTTTGGCTCGCCAGCGAGCGATGAAGATGAGGTGGTGGCCGGGGACGATTTGATCGCCGATTTCGACAAGGGTGGCTCTGATTAGGCGACGGATTCGAGTTCGATCATGAGCTTTGCCGGCTTTTTTCGAAGTGATGAGGGCATAGCGAAATGGGATGGCTGTGGGATTGGGGAGAATGGCGAGGACGAGATGTTTGCCGGAGGCGGATTGACCTTGTTCGCGGACGGCTTGAAAGTCGGCGTGGTCCGTGAGGGTGAGGGTGCGAGGAAGCTTCATGGCGATTGCAGGCTACGAAAAAACCGGAGCGGGCTGACCGTTCCGGTTTTTGAAAAAGTTTGGATGGTCCGAACGAGTAGGTTCCGCGTGCGGAATTACTTGGTGTTGTGCTGGACGGTGTGTCGCTTGAAGTGGATTTCTGCTCCTTTGGGGAGAAGACGTTTACGGCCTTTACGGCGACGCTTGTTCAAGATGTTACGACCGGCCTTGGTAGCCATGCGGGCGCGGAATCCATGTTGACGTTTACGGACGCGCTTGGAAGGTTGGAAAGTTCGCTTCATGATGGTCTTTCGGTAAAAATAAGGAGCCGGATGGCTTAAAAATCGCCCTAGGTGGCGGAAGGGCCGAAACTCTAGTCATCGGTGGCGGGGTGTCAAGACAGGAGGAATGGTTGAGGAAAAATATTCTTTCCCAGTTTCGGGAGATACGACTAGTCTCTGCGCATCGCATGGCGTCCACGAAAACATTTACGGTCAAAAACAAGTTAGGAATTCACGCTCGTCCAGCTGCTCAGTTTGTGAAAATCGCGAGTCGCTTCGACTGTGATATCCGAGTTGTAAAGGATGAGGAAGAGATTGATGGTAAGAGCATTATGGGGCTTATGATGTTGGCGGCCGGTAATGGTTCACAGCTGATTGTGACAGCTGATGGGGGCGATGAGGAGGAGGCTTTGACGGCTTTGGAGGATTTGGTTGAACGCAATTTCGAGGAGTAAATCGCGGCTTCGGATTTATCCGAAAGGAGGGAAAATTTGTTTTTTGGGGGGTGATTATTACTTCTGAATGGGGTTTTGGTCTTCAGAAGTTGGGCTGGGGAGAGGAGTTTGGTGAAGTATTTTCTCAATTTTGGATTGAAGTTGGAGGTAGCCTTCTTTGATTGTGTGGAGGCTGTTCTGCATTTTTAGGGTGTTTGTGGAGTAGTTGAATTCGTCTTTTTCTGTGCGAGTTTTCAATCTGGCTAGGGTGCGGACTCGATTGGTCAAATCGAGGGCTTCGCGGTAAAGATCGAGGTCGCGAAGGGCGACGTCTTTTTCGAGTGGGTCGAGTTTTTGGCGGCATTCTCGATGGATTTTTTCTAAGGTTGCCGTTTCGAGGTTTTTGGCATTGATTTTGAAGAGTTGGGAGAGGGGGGAGAGGGCGTTCTCGATGAAGGAAGTGAGTGCTTGTGATGAGTGTTTGGATGGTTGTTTGTTGTCGCCTCGCATTTTGAGAAAGGAGGCTGATAGAAAACGTTCTTCTAGAGAGCAGACGTTAATGAGTCGTTTCATGACGTGGGGGTTGGAGACGAAGATAGAGGTTTCTTTACCGGAGCCAACGCGGCGAATTTCTTCGAATTGGGCGATGGCTTCTTTAATATGTTCGGGTTCTGAGCCTTCGAAAGAGAGGGTGAGGGCTTCGTCGAGAGTGTTTACTTCGAAAACATCATAGGCGAAGAAGAAGTCTTCTTGATGGAGGACGATAAAAGATTCTAGGAGAGGACGAAGTTTTGGTGAAACGAGGAGTCTCCGAGGTTTGCGTCCTCTTTCTAGGGGAAGTGTTTCCATGAATTGAGCTGCGTTTCTGGGGGCTTTAATTGTTCCGTTTTCTGTAAGTATTCCGAAGACGGTGAGGTCTTGGAGTGGCTGTTGTTCGGAGAGGAGTCCTTCTGCCAAGATGGCCATTGGAAGGGCGATATTCAATCGGTTGTGTTCGTGGAAGTCCTGGCCTTTTAGTTCGAAGAGTCCTTGGGTGTGGGCTATGATCTTTTGGCTATGTCGTTTTGCGAGGTTGTCATTGACGGTTTTGGTAATGTTGTTTCGAAATTTATTTTTTGAGAGAAAAGGGCTTGTGATTTGGCTTGGTTCTGGAGTGAGTGATCCTTTGAATTGAAGGGAGCAGAGAGTGGTTACTTTCGTCGTTTTTCCAAGGAAGCAGGGGGTGAGGATGGAGCCGTCAAAGGGGGCGATTTGAGGAAGGTCGGGTTGATGATTTGGTTTTTCTAATGTTGGCTCGGGAGAGGGAGTTACCGAGGGTTTTTCCTTTTCGGGGTTGGTTGCGATGGGGGGGGCTGGTTGTTCGAATTTTGTGAGAGGAGGTACGATTTGACGCCAGCGAGGGGATTCTTTGGCGTGGGGGCGAGCGCTGATGATGTCGCGATCGGGAGCAATGACGATGAGGGGGTCGAGTAAAAGTTGAGCGAGTTTTTGATTTTGTGGATTGGTCGGTTTTTTGAGGAGAAAGGTTGCGATTTGGGAGATGTTGTTGAGTGCTCCCTCAGTTTCTGGGTTGGCGAAGATGGCGGAGTCTTCGCTTTGGTTGGAATAGGATTGATTGAGGTTGGCAGGTGCTTTGGAATTGGGATCGAGAGTGGAGGCTAGGGCGATGAGTTGTGAGGTGGCTCGGCGATCTGCGGCGGTGACCATGGCGGTAGGCCGAGTGGCTAAGGCGAGAAGGTCTTGGGAGAGAAGAATTTGTCGATTAGAGTCTAGGGGAAGGGTGTCGCGGCGAAAGACGGCAACTTCTTCGGCTGGAGGAAGGTAGCACCCAAGGAGGGTGCTGGTCGTGACCAACAGGAGAAGAAGGATTTTCATCGAAGGTGAGATTAGCAGGGAGTTCTTCATGAGACAATTCATGATAAACCGATTTCGGCATGCTTTCGGGGTTTTAGTTTAAAGTGCATATGGAGCATGATGGATAAGGTTGGTGATGGGAGTTTTTTACGATGAGGGTTGGCCTTCTTCTTTCTCTTTTTCTAGAAGTGAGGGTATGGCGAATGAGGCTGAAGGTGTGTTTGAGTGTGAGACTGAAGAGGAAGTGATGTTCTATGATACTGATTGTGGAGGGGTGGTTCACAATTTGGCTTACCTTCGCATGATTGAGAAGTGTCGGACTCGGTTGGCGGCGGGTTTAGGCTTTGAGCTTAGAGAGATGGGGGAGACGGGGATTTTTCCGGTGGTGGTACGGACGGAGGTAGATTACCGGAAGCCTGCGAAATTAGCGGATGTTTTGGTGATCAAGGGTTGGTTGTCTGAGTGGAGCAAGGCGCGATTTTGGTGTGAGTTCGAGGTTTTGAGAGGGGAAGAGTTATTGCTTACTGCGAGGCAGTCTTTGGCGTTGGTTAAGATGCCTGAAGGGAAAGTTCAGCGATTGGGGGCGCTGCCTTCAAAATAGGGGTTCGAACTTGCAAAATGTGTTTCTTTCTAACGTAGTGAACTTATGCGTTTCATTAGTGTTCTTCTTTTTTTGGGAGTTAGTTTTGTTTCCGGTGAAAACGGAGTAAAAGCGAAGGTTATTTCGGCTCCAGAGGTGGCGGAGCTTCAGGAAGGATTTCGTTTGGAAAAGGTATTCGATGTTCCGAAGGAATTTGGGAGTTGGGTGTCATTAGCGAGTTTGCCTTCTTCGGAAGAGAAGGAGCGGTTGGCGGTGGCGGATCAGTATGGAGCGATTTACGAGGTGGTGATTCAAGGTGAGGAGGTCGAGGTGTCTCCGTTTCCGGTTGATTTGACTGGAGCGCATGGGTTGTTGTGGTTTGAGGGTTACCTGTATGTGGTGGTGGGTGAGTCGGTGAAAGTGGGAGAGGCGGTCAAGTATCAAAAGGGAGTGTATCGAGCTTCGGATGTTGATGGGGATGGCACGTTTGAAAAGGTGGAGACGTTGAAGCTTTTTCAAAGTGGTGGTGAACATGGGATTCATTCGATAGTGGCTTCTCCGGATGGGGAGTGGCTGTATTTAGTGATTGGGAATTACACGAAGGATTCGGGTTTAGAACATTCGTTAGTGCCGCGAGTTTGGGATGAGGATCAGTTGTTGCCTCGGAATCCAGATGGACGGGGGCATGCGAGTGATAAAATGGCTCCGGGAGGTCGGGTTTTACGTTTTCGACCGGATGGTAGTGAGTGGACGTATGTTAGTACAGGTTATCGGAATCCATTTGATGGAGCGTTCAATGAAGATGGGGAATTTTTTGTTTATGATGCTGATATGGAATGGGATATGGGGATGCCGTGGTACCGGCCGACTCGGTTGTGTTGGGCGACTCCAGGTTCGGAATTTGGGTGGCGTAATGGCACGGGGAAATGGCCAGATTACTATGAAGATAGTTTGCCAGGGGTGGTGAACTTTGGTCCGGGAAGTCCGGTGGGAGTTGTGAGTGGAAGAGGGGCTCAGTTTCCTGCAAAATATCAGCGCTCAATTTTCTGTCTCGATTGGACTTTTGCTACGATCTATGCGGTGCAGGTTGAAAGTGAGGGTCATGGCTATGGGGGGGAGTGGGAGGAGTTCTTGACTGCGACGCAGGCTCTTCCACTCACTGATGCGACTATTGGTTCAGATGGGAATTTTTACTTTGGGACGGGTGGGCGTAGGGGTGAATCTAAGTTGTGGCGGATTGTTTATGATGGGGATGAGGATACGGATGATGCTTGGCGCGAGAAGAAGAAGCCGAAAGGGGAGGAAGAGGATCGTTATTCTCGTTATCAGCGTCGAATTGCTGCGGAGTTGAAGGGGCCTGAGGCGGTGAGGGCTTTGATTGGGAAGGGTTCTACTCTTGAACAAATAACGGCGATGATGGGCTTAGCGCGAGTGGGAGGGAAGAGTGATCGAGGGATTTTGATGTCTGAATTGCTTACGATGGATTGGAAGACAATGAGTCGAGAGGAAAGGTTGGGGTGGTTGCGGGCCTTGGGATTAATTTCGATTCGTTTGGGAGAGCCAAGTGAAGAGGAGAGAGAGGTTGTGTTGACGATGATTGATGCTTCATTTCCAAATGCTGATCGAGCTTTAGAGGATGAGCTTTGTCGGATGCTCTGTTATTTACAGGCTCCTGCTGTTGTGGAACGAACTTTGGCTTTGTTGGCGCAACCGGAGGGCGAGAATGAGAATGCGGATTGGACTCGGTTAGTTGCTCGCGGTCAGGTTCGTTACAATTCGAAAGTGGCGGAGGTTTTGAGGGAGTTGGGTTCGTCACGTAAGGTTCACTTAGCCTATTGTCTTAGGGTGGTGAAGGGGCCTTGGACTGAAGGGCAACGTCGTCAATTGATGGAATGGTATGCGCAAGAAGAGAAGTCGAAGGCTCAACAGAGTGCTCAATTGGGGTTGGCTAGAATGCGAAATGATACTTTGGCAAATGCGACCGAGGAGGAGAAGAAGATGATTGAGTCTTGGGGGTTGAAGGTGAAGCGCAACATTTTTGAAAATTTACCGAAGGCGAAAGGGCCGGCTCGTTCGTGGACGGTGTCGCAGATTGCAAAGGTGGCAGAGGATCTTAAGGCTGCGGATGTGGAGAATGGAAAGAAGATGTTTCAGGCTACTCTCTGTGCGGCCTGTCATCGTTTCGGAGCGGAAGGGGGAGCGGCGGGACCGGATTTGACTCAGGTTCGGGGCCGTTTTACTGCTAAGGAGCTGGCGGTGGCTATTATGGAGCCGAGCAAGGAGGTTTCGGATCAGTATGCGTTTCAGGTTTTCCGTAAACACGATGGTTCGACGGTGGTGGGGAAGGTTTTGGATGAGCGGGATGAGATTTTAGTAATTGCGATTAATGCCTTTAATTTCGAGGATACGGTGAATCTTTCTCGGGCAGATATTGAAGAGATTGCTCCATCTCCTATTTCTCCGATGCCGGGGTCGTTGGTTAATCAGCTCAATGAAGAGGAGATGAGAGATTTTTTGGGGTATTTACTAGGAACGGAGTAGGTCCTAA
>CAZUEC010000129.1:0-6128 GCA_964618865.1 uncultured Roseibacillus sp.
CTTCAGAAATCTATCGACACTATTTTAGCAAAACGTCGAAATCCTCTCACCCCTAACCGAGAGTCAATCACTCTGCAAATCTGCGTAGACTCCTCTTTTAGACAACAGCTCTTCGTGATTTCCTTGTTCGACTATCTGACCGTCCACCAAAACGCAGATGATGTCGGCGTCTTGAATCGTGGAAAGCCGATGTGCAATGACGAAACTAGTACGATCAGCCCGTAATCTACCAAGAGCTTCTTGAATCAAACGTTCAGTCTCGTTGTCTACTGCACTGGTTGCTTCATCTAACAAAAGAATGGGAGGATTCTTGAGGAGAGCCCGTGCAATGGAAATACGCTGCCGTTGACCTCCGCTCAACTTCGCTCCTCGTTCACCAGTCACCGTATCCAAGCCCTCTGATAACTCTCTTACGAACTCAGCTGCGTTAGCAGCCTCAAGAGCAGCCCAGATCTCTTCTTCGTTAGCTCCTTGTCTGGCCACTAGCAAGTTTTGCCGGAGCGTGGTATGAAAGAGAAAACTCTCTTGCGTAACAAAACCCATTCCATGTCGTAACCACTTTTTGGAAAGCTCACGCACCGGCACTCCATCCACCTTAATTTGACCACTTTCAGGATGGTAAAAACCAGTCAATAAATTCAAAAGGGTCGATTTTCCAGATCCCGTCGGCCCGACTAAGGCAACGGTCTGACCCGACTTCACTTCGAGATCGACACCTTTCAAAATCGGCTCGCCTTTCTCATAGCCAAATTCAACCCTCTCAAAGACAACTTCCCCCATAAGAGATTCTGGTTCTCGTCCTTCGACAAGATTTCTTTCCTCATCTCCATCTAACACTTCATAAACTCGCCGACCGGAAGCCAGCCCACTTGTGAACGTTTTTCCCAACTGACTTAGCCGCGAAATAGGTTCAAATAAATAGCCCCAAGCAAAGAGGAAGGCCCCGATGATTCCGATACTCACTGAACCATCGCGAATCAACCAATAAGACCCCATCGCCAACATCACTACGATTCCTGATTCAGCTACGAAGCTTACCGTAGGCCAAGTCACGGCATTAGCACGCACGACATGCATTTGTGCCGCACGCACTTCATCGCTTTTTTCTGAAAATTCGAGCAACTTCTCTGGCTCCACGGTGTACGCTTTAATTTGACGAATTCCTGCTAAACTATCATGCAAAGAAGCATTTAAATCGGCTGAAGCCTCAGCTGCTCGGGTATAACGAGGGGCTCCAAATTTAGAATAAAGCCAAGTAATCAAGGCGACAATAGGCATCGGAGCTAAGGTCACCAAAGTTAGACCAACATGTTGATACAGCATAAACCCCAGAATCACTCCGATCTGAATGATTCCGCTTAATCCTTGATCAATGCCTTCGATAATGACTTTTTCCATCGCGGGAACATCGGATCCCACGCGACTCATGATGTCTCCACTTGTTCGCTTATCGAAAAAGCGTAAAGGCATTCGTTGAATCTTATCGAAGAGTTCACGTCGAAGATCATGTACCACTTTTTGTTCAAAGGCGGTATTGAGAACTGTTCGGCCCATGACTATCACTTGACGCAATGCAATCGCTCCAATCGCCACACCAGCAGTAGTCCAGATGAGATCGCCTCGTTTTTCGGCAATAATAATGTCCAGAAAGCGCTTAGTCATTAAAGGAGGGACAAGAACCAATAAAGTACTCCCAACTGCTAAAATCAATACCCCCAAAGCCATCCCAGGATAGCGTCTAATATTGCTGAAAATCCTTAGCAAAGTGGCCATGCTCCAGCCTCCCGAGTTCCGCCCAAGATTCAAGCCCTCGTCACGTTGCAATGCGAAAGATCGCTTAAAAAACAGTCCTTCTGGCCTGCTTCACAGTCGAAAGATTCCTTTTCTACCCCAATCCCTTGTCGACTCTCTCTTGGAAGAGACTTGCACGAAGAAAAGCGCTCTCCTAGAGAACCCTCTCCCGTGCCAACTCTTACTGCTCAAACTCATTCTCTCCTCGCTGGTGGTTTTTGTTTCCTCAAGAACGTATTCTCCGAAACAGAGCTCTCTGCAGCTCGACAAGGGCAAAAAGATCTGATGGCAGGTCAAATTAACTTAGCTCCAAACTTCAAGTGGCCTACTCCGCGAGCACGACAATGCCGTTCTGTGAAAACACCCTACGCCTCTCACTTCCGAACTGAGTTAGCTACCTTGTCTCGTTCACATAATTTTCTTTCTCAAATTGCAGAAGCCACCGAGGCTAAAACTCTCAGACTCTGGTTCGATCAACTTCTTTGGGAAGAACCAACCGAGAAAAGCCCTCCTCTCAACTATCATTGGCACACCGAGCGCAGTCGCTGGAAAACCTGCCAATCCCACCTCATGGTGACGGCGTGGGTTCCGCTAGCATCCCTGACTCCAGCAATGGGTCCAATCACGATGATTCGAGGAAGCGCACAACGCAAATGGCTTGAACTTCCGGACGGCTGGCAGCCAAAAGCTTCCGAAATCCTTCCCGCCCCTGTTCAACTCGGCGATGCGGCTCTTTTTTGTTGGCACACCATTCATGGCAACCCTCCTAATCTGGGTCATTCTCCTCGCCGAGCGATCGCTTTTCATTATGCCGTCAATGAGCTTTGCTATCGTCAACACGGTAAATTCTCTCATCTCAATGAACGAGTAGTGGCCCAACAAAACGCGATTCCAGATTTTACAGACGAAGATGTCTGCCCCCTTGTCTGGCGCAAGTCATAGTCAGTATTTGGCCACGACCTCGCCTTGCGTGAGCCCCTTCCACGTGCTTCTCTCTTTCCGTGCCTAACCGTCTCGAACCAGCTCTCAAGTCCAGAGACGGCGACGCCCTTCTTGCTCTTTCTGAAGAGTTGCACCACGCCGACCTAGCAAGGTTTTACGCCGAACTAGATGATGATGAAGCCCGCAACTTCGTGGTGCAAACCCTTCCCCCCACAACCTTTTCCGAAGTCCTTGCGGAACTCCCTAATTCCCTCCGGGAAGCAGCCATCGCTCATTACCAGCCAGCTCAAAAAAGAGAACTTCTCAAAGCACTTCCTGATGACGACCGAGTCGACATTTTACAGGATGTCTCCGAAGAGACACAAGCCCAGCTGCTCGATCTTCTTTCTTCTGAAGATGAAGAATTGACCCGCACCCTCTTGCGCTACGATGAGGAAACTGCAGGAGGGCGTATGACTACCGGAATCGGGCGTATTACCGAAAACCTCACTGCCCGAGATGCCTTAAACGAACTTCGAACCCTCAAGGATTCTGCGGAAACCCTCTCCCGAATTTTTGTCATCGACGAACAGGAAAGACCCCTTGGATTCATTCGCCTCCGTGACCTCGCTTTCGCCTCTCCAGATACTCCAGTTCGTGAGATCATGCTCGATACCAACGAGACCATCCTTGCGACTGCCGATCAGGAAGAAGCAGCCACCATGGTGCGCAAATACGATCTCCTCGCTCTCCCCGTCGTCGATGAGAGCCACCGTCTTCTCGGCGCTATCACTTATGACGATGCCATGGAGATTCTCGAACAGGAATCCACTGAAGACATGGAAAAACAGGCCGGGATCGCAGGCGAAGCTTCCGAAGAAAGCTATCTCCGGACCCGTCTTCTCGTACACCTCAAAAGAAGGGTCGGTTGGCTCCTAGTCCTTGGCTTTTTAGCGATCGCATCAGGCTACGTCATGATTCGATACGAATCGGTCCTGAATTCCGTATTTCTCCTCGCTCTTTTTCTCCCCATGGTCATCGCCACCGGCGGCAACACGGGCGGCCAAGCTGCCACCATGGTCATTCGAGCCATGTCTCTGGGAGAGCTCGAAGGCAAAGACTCCTGGCAAGTCGCTTGGAAAGAGCTGCGACTCGGCATTCTCCAAGGACTGATTCTGGGGGCCACTCTCTTCGCTACTTGTTTTTTCTTTCTTCCTCTCCTGGCCCCAGAAGCAATTGCAGGTGTTAGCTTATCACGTTTCACGCTTTCCGTTTCACTGGCTCTCGCGGTTCAAGTCACCGCCTCCACTCTCATCGGCGCCCTTCTTCCCATCGGGGCCCGGGCTATCAAACTCGATCCCGCCGTAATCGCTGCTCCCGCCATCACCACCATCGTCGATGTCTCCGGAATGGTGATCTACTTTACCACCGCTCGCCTTTTCTTAGGAATCTAACTGAGCTGCGAGAGCCAACTCATGAATTCACCCTTTCGATAATTTTTTAATGATTCTGCAAGTGCTTTGGCTTCGCTAACTGAGACTCCGCGCGCCAAAAAGCCAACGCGATACTCCTATCGAGATTTTCACTACTCGCATGAGCTTCAATAAGACGGTGTCGGCTATCATGCACCAAGAGATGAACCTCCGTCTGTCTCCCTAGAGCGCGAAGATGCAGCTCCGCCTTAAACAAATCTGGATACGTACTACACAAATGCCTGTGCTTCCGATCAATCAGCCTCTGAGTGGTCTCCCAAACTCGGGTATGTTCGCTATCAAGATGTTTGGTGCAATTGATAGTAGTCTTCATAAATCACACAAATATGAATCAGTTTTTGTGCCAATTTCATTCAAAACATCAGCTCTCATTTTCTCGAAATCAGTTTTCGAAAATTTCAAGAGAAAATTTGTCGTCTTTTTGAAATCAAAAGGATAGTCTTCCCGAGATATGAAAATAATGTGCCTACTTCTTATTGGTTGTCTTCCCGCCCTCGCGCTGGATATTCCTCGTCACGTCTTCACCCTCGAAAACCTCGAGGACGCAAAAGCAGAAGCGGTAGAAAACAGTGAACCTGTTGTCTTCGTCTATACCGACCCCTCCACGACATGAGCTCCTTGTTTAGCTTCCAGTTCGGAAGCCTTCAAAGCCTTTAAGTCCACCGGAACAATTGTCTTCATCGACTCCCAAAAAGACAGTGGTGCTCTACCCAAAACGGTGATGGAGATTCGCCGTCAAAGCCACATGGGAAACTCCATTCCGATGGTCATGGTCACCACTGCTGATCTCTCTGGAGCGCTCAAAGGCTTCAGCCACGATGACCTCGCTGATAGTCGAAAGGCAGTCCGTGAGTTAAGAAAAGAAATTAAAGACAAAGATGTTGTTGGTTCTACTCCTCCAAGCCAAAAAACAGATGCAGAGAAAAACTCTACATTCCTTGCGGAGGAACAAACTTGGACCAATACCGACGGAAAGGCCATCATCGCTGCAATCATTACCGCTGACGACTCCACTGTCACCTTTCAAATGACAGACGGAAAAGCAGTGAGCTACCCTCTTAATAAATTGTCCGCATCCTCCATCGAAACCATCGAAGGATTGTTAGAAAAATAATTCTGTTCACAGACCACTCTCCTAACCCCGGATTCCTCATTGAGGATCCGGGGTTTTCTTTGAGATCTCATTCTCCCAAAGCACACTCGATTGATGAGAAGACCACCTCCCATCAACCCTTCAAAAAAAGCAGTTGGAATATAGCCACACTCAAACCAATTGTGAATTTTTCGAAATAAAAACTGCAAAGCCCAATTTTGCACAGCGTGATTCTATCTCACTCCACTTTCAGTAAAAGCAACTCCGCCTCTTCGCGCTTATCTCCGCCTTTTTCTCTTCCTCCTCTTTCCCGATATGCGCAATCTCACTTCTCTGGTTTGACTCCGCCTTCAATTTACCTAACTTTCTAACGCAGTGTCCAAATCACCCTCTCCCGCTCGAATTGGCTCCATTGCCATGGAAGACTATCTAGAGCAAATCGCCCAGCTCATCGCCGAGAAGGGTTATGCCCGCGTCATCGACATTGCGGAAAAGCTCTCTATTTCCCAAGCCAGCGTTACCAATATGGTGAAACGACTCAATGCCGAAGGCCTCGTAAACTATGAAAAATACCGCGGCATGACCCTCACTAAACGTGGTGAGGAGGTCGCGGATTACATCATCCGCCGTCACGAACTGCTCACTCGCTTTCTTCAGCTCTTCGGAATCGACGACGAAACCATCTACGATGATGTCGAAGGTATGGAACATCATATCTCCAGTCCCACCATGCGTGTCTTCGAAGCCCTAATGAAAGAGTTCGAGTCCTCTCCCGACGCCGTCAAACGCATTCGCTCTGAGCTCAAGAAGACCTTAAAGTAGCGGCTCCT
>CAZUEC010000130.1:0-6073 GCA_964618865.1 uncultured Roseibacillus sp.
GTCTTTGGTCCATCTGATGTTTACGGCGTGAAGAAAGTGACGCCTGAAAATTCCTCTATTTTACTGCGTGGTCAAGTGACCGAAACTCTTGCGGCAGATTCTAAGCCTGTTGCCGCTAAGAATCAGCCAATGCAACCGCTTGCGTGGTTGCGTAATTACACTGCTCCGAATGGCAAAACACAAGGTCAAGCCTTTGGCACGACAATGGGAGCTTCAGTTGACTTCCTGAACGAAGACCTCCGCCGACTAGTGGTGAATGCCTCTCTCTTTCTCACGGGAGCTGAAGTGCCCAAGAAGGCAAACGTTGAACCTATCGATAAATTTGAACCTACTTTTTATAGTTTTATCAAAAAGAAAAATTACTACCAGGAGCGTAATCTGAAGCCTCAAGACTACAAGCTTGGTTCTAGTCCCGTAACTGGTCTTCCAAAAGAAAATCAGGTTCCAAAAACTTGGCAGACTTCTTCGAAAAAGACTTCAGCAACTTCGGCTGAAACAAAGGCTTCGGTTTCTACTCCATCAGGGAAGACTTCTTTGCCTCTTCCTTTTGAGAAAGAGCAACACATCGTCTTTGTCGGTAATGGCTTAGGAGATGGCTTTCAACGTCATGGTTACTTCGAGTCTTTTTTGCAGGTGGCCTTTGCGGGAAAGAAACCTGTCGTTCGTAATCTTTGTCACCCCGGATATACCGCTGGTTTTCGACCACAACCTTCTCGGACTTCACAATGGGCTTTTCCAGGAGCTGAAAAAATTCGACCAGAGTTTAAGAGGCACAAAGGGAAGGGGCATTTTCCAACTGAAGATGAATGGCTCGAGTCTCTCAAAGCTGATCTCGTAGTAGGGTTCTTTGGGTTTAATGAATCCTTTGACGGAGAAAAAGGCCTCAAGCCTTTTGAAGATGAGCTAAAGGCCTGGATTGATCACACTCGTTCTCAGAAATACAATGGCAAAGCCGCTCCTGACATCGTGCTGGCCTCACCCATTTCTCCTGAGTCTTGGGTCGAAGATTACGAACAACGAGTGACAGACTTAACGGCTTATACCTCTGTAATGTCAAAGGTGGCTTTCGAGAAGAGAGTTGGTTTCATTAACTTGTTCGAGGCGAGTTCTCTGAGTGCTGAAGAAGGGGGATCCTCTGTAAAAACTCCCTATGGGGTAGTGCCTGCTAGCGAAGGCTATCTTTGGTTAAGCAACGAACTAGCGAGTAAGATTTTTGATATTAAAACAGTTGATCAATCTAAATTGAAAGCAGTTAGGGAAGCCGTGATGGATAAGAACTGGCATTGGATGAATGACTACCGAGTGCCCAATGGAGTTCACGTGTATGGCCGCCGCTACAAGCCTTTTGGCCCTAAAAACTATCCTGACGAAATCAAAAAGAATCGCGAGATGACCGAGAATCGCGATCAGGCCATTTGGGCCCTTGCTGAAGGACGAACGTATGACCTTGCTGCAGCAGATGCCAAGACGACTCAACTCAAACCAATTGAGACAAATTACAAGGTGAGCAAAAAAAATGGTTCCACCGAATACAAGTATGGCAAAGATGCTTTGGAGAGTTTAGAGGTCGCCGATGGCTTTAAAATTGAACTCTTTGCTGATGAACGTGAATTTGAAAATCTAGCAAACCCAGTTCAGATTGCCTTCGACAACAAAGGGCGTGCTTGGGTTGCGACTATGCCTAGTTATCCCCACTATCGTCCGGGTGATTCTTATCCTGATGATAAGATTCTCATTTACGAAGACACCAATGGAGATGGTAAAGCGGATAAGGAAACTGTCTTCGTCGATAATATTTCGTTACCAATGGGTTTCGAAATTACAGACCATGGAGTCTATGTTTCCCAGGCTCCTCATCTTGTTCTCATGAAGGACACCGATGGGGATGATAAGTGTGACTCTCGAGAGATTGTCATGACTGGATTCGACCATCACGACACGCATCATGCGATTAGTGCTTTCTGTGCCGATCCTTCAGGAGCTTTCATTCTTTCTGAAGGGATCTTCTTGCATTCGAACACGGAAACTATGCGTGGACCTGTCCGAGGGGTTGATGGTGGTTTCTACCGTTATGATCCTCGCACAAAGCGATTAGAACGTAAGGTTCAAGTATCCATTCCGAATCCATGGGGAGTGGCCTACGATAAATGGGGGCAAGACTTTTTCCTACACACTTCAGGGACGAGAGTGAATTGGATGATGCCGGTTTCTTTAAAGACTCCATACGGAGTTCAAAATCCAGGCACGATCGATTTAATTCCTGAAGAACATAAAGTGCGCCCGACTTCAGGAATCGAATTTGTCTCCTCACGTCACTTCCCAGAAGAAATGCAGGGAGATCTTCTCTACTGCAATAACATTGGGTTCCTTGGAATCAAGCAGCACAAAGTGGAAGACGATGGCACTGGCTATAAGCTCACTTACCGCCAAGATTTACTGAAATCAAAGGATGGCAACTTCAGACCTGTTGATTTGGAGTTTGCGCCTGATGGTTCTCTCTATTTCCTAGATTGGCACAACATTCTGATTGGTCACATGCAGCACAACGCACGTGATCCTTATCGGGACCATGCCCATGGTCGAATTTATCGTATCACTGCTGAGAACCGCCCTTTGCTGAAACCAAAGCAGGTTGCAGGGGCATCTATTTCTCAGTTGTTAGAAAACCTCAAAGAAGACGAATATCGGGTTCGCTATCGTACTCGTCGCGAACTTCGGGGACGAAATGCAGATGAGGTCGCCAGTGCGACTCAAGCTTGGGTCGCTAAGCAGTCCGATGAACATGCTCGCTTAGAAGCTCTCTGGGTTGGGTGGGGAATTGGGAAACTTGATCATGACCTTTTGAAATCATTGCTCAACTCTGATGATTTCCGAGTTCGTGCGGCAGCAGTCAAATGTCTTCGTTACACATATGAAGAAGTGTCAGATTCCGACGAACTTCTCTTAGCTGCTGCCGGTGACGAGCATGGTCGAGTTCGACTTGAGGCCACCGTAGCTGCTACATGGATGGGTAAAAACGCCGGACTCCCTGCAGCTGAGAAAGCGGCTAGCATGAAACAGGACGATTGGAGCAAGAAGCCAATTGCAACTGCCGTAGCTCGCCTCAATGGAGAAGTCGCTATTGAAGAGCCAGAACATCCGAAAGTGAAAGTTCCTCGTCATTTAGCTCGAAAACACCGTCGAGACTACCTGTTAGGACATGAACTCTATAATAGAGAAGGATACTGTGGCACGTGCCACCAACAAAATGGGAAAGGCTTGCCAAATGCCGGTTTTCCTCCTTTGGACGAAACCAAATGGGTGAATGGAGACCCTGAGATTCCGATCAAGATGGTACTTCATGGCTTAATTGGGCCCATCAAGGTTAAGGGCGTGCAGTTTGCGGGACAGGTGCCCATGACTCCATTAGGAGGCCTCATGAATGACAAGGAGGTTGCGGCGGTATTGACTTATGTCCGCAATTCATTTGGAAATAAGGCAGAACCTGTTTCTGCAGCTCAGGTGGAGAAAGTGAGAACTGCCAACAAGAATCGCCAAGGCTTCTGGACTGTGGAAGAACTTCTGAAAAACAAGAACTAAGATTCCGTGGCTTGGAAACTCCACAATGCAATGTGGCCTGGTTTAGTAGGGAAAGAGGAAGGTTCTACTGAGCCTCCTATTTCCCTCGACCGTATGCTGGCTCTCACTGCCGCTAGTCAAGTTGATGGTCAGGGGTTTGATGGAGTTGATGTTTTTTTATATCACCCTCATCTCGATATTGACGCGAACGAGTCGGAAATTCGTAAACTAGCGGATCGTATCGCTGAAAATGGCCTCAAGGTTGGGACCGTAGTAGCTCCGATATGGTCCGATACCGAAGGTGGAAGTGCCATGGGTTCGGCCGACGAGCGAGCGCGCTTTGTCAGAGCAGTTCAAAAAGGGTGTCGTTACGCGAAAATCCTTCGAGAGCATGGTGTGCGGGAAGATGGCAATATCCGCATTGATTCGGCAACGAGTGTGGCAGATTGGGCGCAAAACCCTGCTGTTAATACTAAGCTTATCGCCGCCACTTTTTCGGAAGCTGCTCAGGTGGCAGAAGACTTTGATGAAATCCTTGTCGCAGAAGGAGAGATTTGTTGGGGAGGGATGCATTCTTGGCGAGACATGTTAGATCTTCTCGAAGAAGTCGATCGACCGGGGCGAGTTGGGTTTCAAGCCGATCTTGCTCATACTTACCTATATTTGCTTGGTTATAATGCGGAGCAACATGCCTTGATTCATGCCGATCATGATGAAGACGAATTCTATCAAGCTTATGGTGAGATGACTTCCAAGCTGGCTCCTTGGACTTACGATTTTCATGTCGCTCAAAATGACGGCACAGTTCATGGGAGTGGTTCACATGATAAAACTGGTCGTCACTGTGCCGCAAATGACCCTAAGGGGAAGTTGGATATTGTGAAGTGCGCTGCCTATTGGTTATTGGATCAAGATGGCAACCAACGACCTGAAATTTCTCATCTTTGTTGGGACGGTTGTATGTTTCCTAACACCATTCTTGAGCAGGAGAGGACGTGGAATGATATTCTCGCCGTAATGCAACGAATCAATATTGAACTCGGTTCTTAAATCGAAATTATGGCTTTTGTTGTTTTCGGTAGGCGTTAGGTATTCCTTCCGGCTTTCATAATTTATCATCGACGCCACGACCTCGAAACTTATACCCTTACTTGAAATTTAAGAAGGGATAGCAGAGTGATCTTTTCTAAGAGAAACGCTGGAATCAGAAAAAGAGCCAACTTCAAAACTCTGATTCAGTTTTTCTGTTTTAAGTAGTGGCATTAGAAATAAAGTATGAAAATAGGAATGAATATGCACCTGTGGTCCACTCAGATTACGAGTGAACACTTTGCGGCTATCGAAGAACTCAAAGCCATCGGTTACACTGGAGTGGAAGTGTTTCTCGCAAGTCCTGAACGCGCGAATTACGATGAGCTTGGCGCTTTTGCGAAGTCCATCGACATCGAAGTCAATGGCTGTCTCGGAGTGGGACCGGAGCAAGATCCTATTTCGGAAGATCCAAAGGTTCGAAAAGCAGCTCTCGATAAGTTAAAAGAAGCGATCGACAATATTCATGCCGCAGGCGGAACTACGATCTGTGGCCCCTTCCACTCAGCCTTTGCTAACTTTTCTCGTAATTCTCCCCAAGAAAGCGAGTATCAACGCTCTGCGGATGTTCTTCGAGAAGCAGGTGAATATGCCCACCAAGCAGGAATTACCCTGACTCCAGAATCTCTCAATCGTTTTGAATGTTATCTTTGTAACACGATGTTGCAGCTTCGGCACCTCATCAATCTGGTCGATCATTCTAACGTGAGAGGTATGTTTGATAGCCATCATGCGAATATTGAGGAAAAGTCTTTCTCCGCTGCGATCGCCACCATTGCTCCTGTTCTCGGTCATGTTCATATTAGCGAAAATGACCGGGGCACGCCGGGGCAAGGACTTATTGATTTCGATAAGATTTTTAGCGAACTCGCGAAAACCGGATATAACGATTACTACACTATCGAAGCTTTTTCTCGTGACGACGTCGATTTTGCGAACGCGATCAATGTCTGGCGTGACTATAACCCTCGCATGGATATTTGCCGGGATGGATATCAGTTCGTGAAGGAGATGCATTCCAAGCACAACTCACAGAAAGTAGAAAAATGAAATTCGGGAATGAATGCTACACATGGTTCATGAAGGACTCTGGAGCCTTCTGGGAGAATCAACTCGACCACATGATCGAGATCACGGCCAAAGCAGGAATGACGGGTATTGAACCTATTTTTTCCTGGATGGGAGACTTGGTGGATCCCATTTTGCTAACGGATAGTCTTCAGAAACATGGTGTTGAATTGGCTGCTATCGCTTTAGTGGAAGATTGGAATCACCCCGAAGAAACGACAGCCGAAAAGGAAAGTGCAGACCGTGCTATTGAACTTCTGAAGCATTTTCCGAAAGCGGTTCTTTGTACTGTCCAGATGCCAACTGGTCGTCATGAACTTTCGCAACGTCGCCTTAATCTTGTGTCTAATCTTAATAC
>CAZUEC010000131.1:0-6059 GCA_964618865.1 uncultured Roseibacillus sp.
TACCGATGGTTTCTGGAGTGGGGAGGCGGGCGGTGAGGTGGTTTTCAGTCATTACGAAGTCACTGATCATGCGACGTGCTTCGCGGACGTAGATTTGGTGAGGCCAGTGTCCGTTGTCGAGAAATTCGTCTTTGGCGAGGCCCCATTGGCTCATTTCGGTTTGGATATTTTTGGGGACAGAAGGATCGTTGGCGAGGAAGTAGAGCCAGCCTTTTTGATAGTGTTCGTGTTCGGTGATGATTTTACGACGTTTCTCGTAAGAGGATTCGGGGTAATCGTAGTTCATGCCAATATTGTCGGTGGAGAAGGCGCCGTGATTATTAGTGTCGGTTTTGAGGTTGGGAGCGGGATCGAATTTTCGGAACACTTCATTCCAGTTACTTTGCAAGTAACGGCTGAGGAGAGCGTATTGGTCAGGGTCGTAGCCGGGAGGTTTTGAGAAAGGGAGTCGATTCTGAGGGACTTTGGTGAGGCACATACGGAAGTTGTAGGCTTGGATGCGGTGATCGCCGTCGCCATCCTCACCGGGAGGTTCGGAGGAGATGCGAGGAAGGAGTCCACTGGTGGGGTCGTGGGGAATCCGGTAAGGGGAGATGGGAGATTCGAATTGGTGTTTTTTGGCATTGGCTTTTTGGATGCCGTTTAGGGTTTCGTTGTAGGTGGTGTTGGATTCGCGACCGACATGATAGGAGACGCCTGCTGCGGCCATGAGATCTCCTTCGTAGGTGGCGTCGAGGAAGATTTTTCCCTGATAATTTTTGCCTGTGAGAGTGGTGATGGAGGTGATGAGGGTGCCGTTTTTTTTGATCCCATTTGTGCGATCAAGCCATTGCTCGCGGTGGACGGGGATGTCGTGTTCGCGAATGAGGGCTTCGAAGGTTTGTTCCGCGACGTGTGGTTCGAAGACCCACATGGCGTCGCTATTTTTGCGATATTTGGAGTAGTCGGTAGCTTCTTGATGAGTCCAAGCAGTGGGTTGATCGTAGTGTTTTTTGAGGCGTTGATAGAATTCGCGAGAGAGGCCTGAGATGGTGTTTTTATTGCCGGAGTCTGTCCAACCTAAGCCGCTGCTGGTTAGTCCGCCGAGGTGTTTATCGGGAGAGACGATGATGACTGATTTGCCCATTTTTTTGGCCTGCACTCCTGCGGTGACAGCGGCGGAAGTGCCGCCGTAGATGATGATGTCGGCTTTCTCGGCATGAAGAATGGGAGCCAATAAAGGGAGGAGGAACCGCAAAAGCATAAGGTGAACTAAACGTGAGAAGACTCAGTTGTCCAGAGGTCAAATCAGGTTCGGGAAGGCTGTAGGTCGAGAGAGGGAAAGGAGAGAGGTTTACAGTTGATTATATTAGGTTTCTGAAGATGATAAATCAGAAGTAGTCACCTATGAATAACTTTCAACGATGGTTTTTTCTATTCCTTACCCTTACGGTTCTGTTGATCGTTTTTTTTGTGTCGTTCAGTAAGAGAGGTTCTTTGTTGAGTGAGAGGGGTGGAGAAGATGAGGTGACGGAATTGCAGGCTGAGGAGAGGGAGTCGTTCTCGGGTTTTTTGGAAACTCAAATGTCTTCGTCTGTGCTAGGGCAAGAGAGGAGCTTGGATGAAAAGGAGGATTTTCAGAAGGTTGTTCTTCGTGCACAAGGAGAGTTTGTGGATCCGGTTCGTGAACTTGGGATTCCGCTCAAAGCGCGACGAGTTCACCCGAAGAGAAAGCTGATCTTGCCTGGGGGAAATGAGCATCAAATTGAGGTGAAATTTATTGATGAGGCGCTTGCTCGACTTGATGAGGAGAATCGGTTGTATCTTTCAAATGTAGCAGTTCCCGGTCAATTCAGTGAGTTGATTGATCGTTACGGGCTTCAATTTGAGCGGGCTTTTACGGAGATTGCGGATTTAGAAGCTTTGAGAATTCGTGCTGCGCAACGAAAACAAGAAATGCAGGCTGATCTCAATGGAACGATGTTGGTTCGAAATCTTCCTACGGAAAAAGTGTTAGAAGTTGCGAATGCGTTGCAGGCTTTTGATTTAGTTGAATCAGTTGATTTAGTGTCCTTGGATCGTCCTCCGCCGCCACCTGCTGATATTGCTCCGACCACTCCTGATTTACAGAGTCGGCAAGAGTATCTTGAGACGAACCCAGGCTTAGGGGCCATTTTTGCGCATGATCTTGGGATTACAGGAAAAGGAGTGAGGTTATCTGATTGTGAATATGAATATAATGGAGCTCATGAGGATCTCGTGGACTCGGATATTACGAATAGTTCTTTAGCTGGATTTAATCCTCTCATTTACACGAGAGGGTTCGATCAGCATGGCACTGCGGTGGCGGGAATATTGGTCGCTGGTGACAATGGGTATGGGGTGACGGGAATCTGCTTTGATTGCGAATATCATTTTTATTCTGAATGGACGACGCGTGGCTATAGTCGGACGGATTCTGTTGCAGGGGCGATTATGGATTCGGAGGTGGGCGATGTGGTGCTCTTAGAAATGCAAGATTTTGGTGCGACTGAGAGCGATACGGATTTTGTTCCTGCTGAGGTGAATTCACTTGTGTGGAATTTAACTAAGACGGGAACAGACGCGGGAGTGATTGTGGTAGCGGCGGCCGGAAACGGGGATCAGGATTTAGATGGGAGTTTGTATAATTTTTACTCTAATCGAGGTGATAGCGGGGCCATTATTGTAGGTTCTGGTAGTGCAAGTTCATCGCATCGCAAAATAAGTTCGAGCACTTTTGGATCGCGGGTTGATGTGCAGGCTTGGGGAGAGACAGTGTTTACTACAGGTTATGGTTTTTTTGCTCGTTATGGAGATGATGAGAATCAGACCTATAGACGTGCTTTTAATGGGACAAGCAGCGCAAGTGCGTTGACGGCAGGGGTGGTGACTTTGATGCAGAGTTATGCTCGAGCGACTTTAAAGACGAATTTTTCGCCAAGTGAGATGAGGGCGTTTTTGAAGCAGCATGGGAATCCACAAACCGGAAGTTCGGAAAACATTGGTCCTGCGGTGGCGCTTGATTTGGCGCTTCCCGCGTTGCCGGATAGGGGATTGGATCTCGAGCTGGATAGTATTAGTGAGAATGAGGCGGATTTATTTTTTTGGGGGCTTCCTTTCCGTACGTATCGCATTCAAGCGACGACAGACTTTGCTTCTTGGTTTGATTTGGAAGCCAATGTGAGTGGGGCTGCTGAGCGGCTTGAGTTCTCCTATGAGGGAGAAGGGACAGAAGATTTTAGTCGTCGCTTTTATCAAGCGATCGAGGAGGAGTAGTCTGCCGAGGGGGCAGAATTAGAGCGGGAGTCCTGTCGATTGACAGTTGAGGGTAGGTTGTTTTGATCGACAGTAATCTGCACTTGAGGTCATTTGGTAGGGATGTAGAAAGGCCTTTTTATCGCTACACATTTTGTTGTTCTCGGTGTTGGCTTAGGGTGGGGACGGTTTTCGCAGAATCAGTCTGAGTCCGAGGGGAAGGGTAAAACATCGTTAAAGTCGGACCGAGCGCTCACGGCATTGACGAATCGAGGGGCGGGAAGCGAGTGACTTAAGGTAGAGATTGGTGGGAGTTGGCTCGTGGTCCATGTGAAAATTTACGAAAAACCTCGGCTTTGAGGGCCGAGGTTTTAGGGAGGGTGAAAGAATTTTTCTCCTGCTTTAGTCGACTCGAGAGAGCTTCTCTTCGATGATATTGACGGGAGAGGATTTGGGCAATCATACGACGGGCACCTAAGGTGCTGGTGTGACTTCGTATTTGACCTCTCTAATGTCGACTCCGACTAATTCCTGTTCGACGAAATAGAGTTCGTGTTTCGAAAAATCAGTCTCTCGACCCAGTCCACGAAAATCAATCATGACTTCCCCTGTACTTCCCAACCCCGGCATTGATACGGCTGACGTTTGATTAATGATTCCAACTGAAACTTCGTTTGTAGTTGGTTCTTTTAAAATGAAAATTCCCTCTTGGAAGGGGGAGCTGACTCTGTTGGTTCCTCTGTTTCCTTCGAAAAATTTAAATGTTAATTTCCAACTGTTCGTGAAATTCTGGGCAGAGACTAAGAGCATTCTTGTTTTGTTGACCTCAACCCGTCGAGTTGGAAGCAACTCGATTTGCGTTTTGTGCCCACGGTAGAGCCGAGTCTCGAACACGGTGGAGAAGTCAGCAGGCAAGGGGACTTCTTGTTTGAGTAGGCTACTGCTCGCAAAGAGTGTCTGCGATTTTAATCCTCTTGTGGCTACAGATTTGATTGTAGTGCCGGGAAAAAGGCTTTGTAAGTAGGCCTCAGACACGCCATCAAACCTAAAAGAACGGAAGATGCCTTGCTTGAGCTGTAGGCGTTGGCCTTGAGGGCTAGAACTGCGCAAGGGCTCTACTTTAGCGATGAGGTCTTTTGGTAAGCCCTGCCATGTAGGCTTGGCCTGGAGGATAGCCTTGCTTCGTTCTCCTCCTTTCTTCCAAATCTCAGCGGAGTTGCCATTTGATGATGATCGGAGACCAAACAGAGAGCTCTCTTCGATGCCGTAGTTCAAGTTATCGACCCTGAGCTCGGATTCTTCTGGGAGAGAAATGGTCGACTTTGGAATCGCTCTAGAGGGGGTCATAGTTGCGCCGACTAATAACAATGCGAGGGAGGTTAAATAGCGTAGACGATGAGGCCAACGAGAAAGCGGAGAGCGAAAATGTCTCCAAAAACTGCCGAGAAGAAGGGCTCCGCCGATGAGGAGGACTAGGAACTGTAGGAGTCTCGATTCTCCGAGTGCCTCAAGCAGTTGGCCAAGTCCGGATATGCTGCCAAGGAATCGCGCTAGGATGGATCCGGAAAGAACTAGTGCGATTGGGATGAGGAATATTGCCAGTAGTGCTTGCCCGCTCTCCTTTGTGAGGCTGGCTCCGACGACGGTGGGTAGACAGACCAGTAGCGAGAGAATGGTGATGGCCTTCATCCCGTTCAGGGCTCCGTCCCATCCCCCGGGGAAGCAGGCTCCCGCGAGTGCAAATTGTAGGAGTTGAGGCAGGAAGATGACTCCTGCTAATAAGAGGATTTTGGCTCCGAATAGTTGTGTTCGGGGAAGAGGCCTCGTTAGCCAGTAGGCTCGGGGTGTGAATAGGTTTTCTTTCTGAATAATTCGAGTAATGAGAAGGACCTGGCAAAGAAGCTGCCCGAGAAAGAGCAGTAAGAATGCCCACTTCAGGAAGTCCCAGTAATCTTCGTTCCAGCCGAGAGGGGTGCGCATCGCGGCGAAGAGGAGGAAGACCGCGAGCAGAATTCCTCCCCAGAGAAAGAGCCAAGGGCGGAGGAATTTAAGGTCGTTCTTAATTATTGCGTAAATCATCTCTTTGAGCGCTTTTAATTTCATCTTCGGTTACGAGTGCAAAGTCTTCGACTGTGAGTTCGACTTCAGTGGAGCCAAGGTAGCGAGGCACGATTTGAAGGAGTTGGAGTGAATCGAAATTATCGGTAGGTGCAGGCTCCCCTCGGTCAGATTTTTTGCGTACGTCGGAATCTTGTCGCAAATGGAGAACGCTCTCAAAAATGGATCTGCCCCCACTTCCGGACCCCTGCCATCTGGGACGCCATCCCGTAGTTGGGTCATGTAACATCCAGTTCCATCCACTGATCCAGCTGCTTCCTATGGGGCGAGACCAGCGCTTTGATTCTTGAAAGCGCATAAATTGAGTTTCAATTTCATCGTTGGTGTGGGTGACCTTCGTGATACGAGTCATCGCTTTGGAATCACTGATAGCGCCTATCTGATTGAGAGGAAGTCTCTCTCCGATTTCGTGCTGATAGAAATCTAGTCGAACTCGGATTTCTAGTCGTCCTGGTGTAGTTTTGAATTTTTCGTAGACTGAAGTCCAAGCTCCGAAAGCGATAATTTGAGAACTTTGCAGCGAGTGTTTCGGGCGGTAAGAACCTTCAGGTTCAGGCCCTAAGAGAGCCTCTAGTCGAGCGTGAGTTGGACCCGGAGGTGGCGGTAAAAAGTTGCTTCCGTTGACCGAGTATGTGCCAGAGGGTGGTTCGTATGGCACGACTTCGCCATCAGATGTTACCCAGCGT
>CAZUEC010000132.1:0-6052 GCA_964618865.1 uncultured Roseibacillus sp.
TTTTTCCAATGATGGAAGGCGATTAAATCGAGAAGAAGTTTGCTTCCAAAAAGGATGAGTCCGAGGAGGTAAATCTTTATGTATGCGCTTGCGGAGGCTTCGAAGGCGACAGGACTACCGTTGGGTATTTGAAGGTGAATTTTGGGTAAAAAAGTAAGAAGGGGGAGGGTAAGTAGGGTGGCGAGGGTAATTGCGGTGAGGAGAGGAGTGCGACGGCCTGCTACCTGGACGGCAAGAAGCCCGAGTGCTGCGATGAGGAGGCTGATGAGAGGAGAGGGCATGGTGGTAGGAGGCTATGGGACCTCTTTGGAATGCGGTTCTAATTATTTATCGTCGATGAGACCACGAATGCTCTCAATTTCTTCAGCTGAAAGTTTTTGATCTTTGGGATCAAGGAGAGCGGCGACTAGATTTTCGGGTTTGCCTTGGAAGAAGGTGCCGAGAAGATTTTTGAGAGCGGATCGCTTAGCGGCATCTTCGGCGATCGCGGGTTGGTAAAGATAGCGGCGACCTGCTTTGGTATGTTTGACCATTTCTTTGTTTTCGAGGGTGACTAGTAGGGCTCGCACTGCGGAGTAACTGGGAGGATCGGGTAGGTTTTCTTGGACATCTTGGGCGGTGGCTTTTCCCAGGCGGTAGATAATATCGAGAATTTGACGCTCGCGTCGTGAAAGATGCCCCTTTTCGAGTCGATTCATGCCTTCATCTTATGGGGTGCTGGATTTTTGGCAATTAAAATGTTGTTTTTTTGGCAGATGAGGAAAAATCGTTCCTCATGAGTTTTTTTCAATTGGAGGATGGGTCGGGAATTTGTTGGGTTTTCTAGAAACAAGTAAGTCGTTCCTGCGGGGAGTAAAAAAGAGTTTTCGGATGATGTGTTTTTTCTTTTTTGAGGAGGAATTGAGATCTCACTGGATTCATTTTGAGACTTATTTTGAGTCTTGTGGGATTTTGTGTTTCGGGTTGTTGGGTGTTTGAGAGGAGGAGGGATTGATAGAAATGCGCCAAGTGGCAAAGAGGGTGAGGCTGGCTCCGATGAGTTCAATGAAGGTGAATTTTTCGTCAAATAAGAGGAAGGCTCCTGCGCTGGTAATGATTGGCACTAGCATTTGAAGGGCAGAGCCTCGAGCGACATCGAGGTGGTAAAAGCCTTTGGTGATCAAAATTTGGCCATAGGCGACAATTAATCCTGCTAAGAGCATTAAGCCCCAAGTGGGTGGTGAAATTTGGTTAAAGCTGGAGGCTGCGAATGGGGTAGTGACTAAGAGGGTGATGAAGCATTGACTGGAGTAGATTGTGGCGGCGGTTTCGGTTTGAGCCAGTTTTCTGATGGTAACTACGGTAGCCCCTGATAGAAGGGCTCCGAATAGGCCTAATAGGTCATATTTTCCAAAAGTTGATCCAAGAAAGCTTTCTAGAAAAAAGAGCACTAAACCAAGGAGAGCAACTACGAGAAAAATCATAGTTCGGATCTGAAATTTTTCTCTTAAGGCAAGAGAGGCAATGAGAGTGCCAAAGAGAGGGTAGGTCAAATTGATGACGAGTGCGCGAGCGGCTCCGAGGTGAATGATGGTGAAATAAAGAAGTGAGATTGTGGTGACACCTAGAGCTCCTCGTAAGAGAAGAAGGGGTTTTCGCAGATGAGTGAGTTGGAGCCCTCTGCCACGTGAGTAAAAACAGAGTACGAAAAAAGATCCTGCTACTCCGCGGGTGAAAGAAGTGGTCCATCCATCCATGTTTGCAAAGAGGCCAACCCAACGAATGATGAGGCAGTTCGCGGCAAAGAAGATGGCAGAAAGAAGCATCATGATGATGCCTTTGCGGGTTGAGATTGGTTCGTTCATAGGCAGCGAATCGGGAGTGGAGAGCCGAACGGGGAAGAGTCAGAGGAAGTTCGATTACTCCGGTCTCGTCTTTCGCGCGAGGGTCCGAAGTGATGAAATGGAACCAAGTTACTTCGACACGACGGGGTTCTCGCAAGACCAAGTGATGGTCGTGCGTGTCCCAGAGCGTTTCATAAAGGTTATCATTTCTGAAGGGTGATTGAGTTGGGGAAGTGTTTTTGTCAAGTGAGCTCTCATCATGAAGCAGAAGCGTTGTTTCATGATGAGGGCTATTTTTGAAGGGGAAGAGGGGGAGGGGTGCTTATTTTTTGATTCGATTTCTTGGTTTTGGCATGGGGAAAAGCAGTTGTTTGCGGAAAATGAGCTATTTTCATCATTATCACCTTCATTTGACATTGGCTAGGACGGGAATTTCGGCTTAGAAAGCTTGCGCTATGGCTAACCAATTAGACCAATTGAAACAGCACACCAAAGTGGTGGCTGATACTGGCGACTTTGAGTCGATGAAAGAATATCAGCCTCAGGATGCGACTACTAATCCGTCTCTCATCCTACAAGCTGCGGAAAAGGCTGAATACAAGCACCTTGTTGAGCAGGCCGTTCAGGAGCTTAAGGATTCTGGAAAGTCCGGCGATGAATTGGTGGAAGCCATTATTGATCGAGTGCTCATTCTTTTCGGTCTTGAGATTTTGAAGATTGTGCCCGGTCGCGTTTCTACTGAAACCGATGCGCGTCTCTCTTTTGATAAGGCTGGAACCATTGCTAAGGCTCGTCAGCTTATCGAGATGTATGAAGCGGAAGGGATTTCCCGTGATCGGGTGCTCATTAAAATCGCTTCTACTTGGGAAGGGATTAAGGCGGCGGAAGAGTTGGAAAAAGATGGTATCCACTGCAATCTCACGTTGCTTTTTGCATTTGCGCAAGCGGTGGCATGTGCGGAAGCGAAGGTGCAGCTCATTTCTCCATTTGTGGGTCGGATTTATGATTGGTTCAAGAAGGATACTGGAATCGATTATAAAGGAGCTGAGGATCCTGGGGTGCAATCGGTGCAGGCCATTTATAACTACTATAAAAAATTTGGATACGAGACCGAAGTGATGGGAGCGTCTTTCCGTAACAAGGGACAGATTACGGAATTAACGGGATGTGATCTCTTGACTATTTCTCCCGGACTTTTGGAAGAGTTGCAGAATGATGAAGCTCCCATTAGCCCGACCCTCACTGCTGAGACTGCGGCTTCTTCCGATCAAGAGAAAATTTCTCTCGATGAAAAAGGGTTCCGCTTTCTTTTCAATGAAGATGCGATGGCTACAGAGAAGACTGCGGAAGGAATTCGGAAGTTCTCTGCCGATATTGTCAAGTTAGAGAATCTGATTAAGGGAATGCTCTAAGCGAGGGTGCGCTCATTTTTACTTTCTTAAAAACCTCACTCGGTTTGAGTGGGGTTTTTTATTGTTCGTCAATAGTGACGCTGAAGAAGGCTTTGGTGGTTGGTTCGATATCAGGGAGGTAGGTAACGTATTTGAAGCCAGCGGGAGGAATGGAAAGCTCAATGAGATTGTGGATGGGGTTGAATGCTGTTTCCCAGTTCTGTAGATCAGTTGATAAGAGTGGTTCGTAGCGGATCTCTTGACTCCGGTATCCAGTGCTGGTTTGCCAACCACCTAAGCGAACGAGAAAGGTGAGAGCGGGCTGGAATTTGGTTGCTGGTATCAAAGTGAAAGAGAAGGGCCCTTTCTGCATCCGATTCCCAAGGTGCGGCTGTGTTGCCGTCGGCATCGTCGAAGACCGAGCTGGGGGTTACTGAAGCTGGCGACTTCCGCCTGAGCGAGAGTCGCTGGTACGAGGGTGCCCACGAGAAGCTTATGAAGGGAGAACATTTTGGTGCGGAATGAACTGGTTGAACTGGAGAGTTATCTTAATAAAATTAGCGGAAATCGGAAATTTGATTATTAATTTTCAGGAGATTCCGTGATTAAAATTCCTGGAAATTCTCTCGTTTTCCCAATAACTGGAGAAGAATTTGCATCTTTATGGTCTTCGCTTGCCAGTGAGTTAGGATTGTTTTGTTATTCTTACAGAGATGAGAAAGACACTGCTTTACCTTTTGTTTTTTGCTGGATTTTCAGTTGCAGATGAGAAGAAACCTGCCAAGGACTGGGAGCTGCTATTTGATGGTGAAACCTTAACGGGTTGGACCAATTCTGAAGGAAAACCGGTGGAAGAAGGAAAGTGGGTTGCGGAGGGAGGGGTGTTGAGTCGAAAGTCTCTAGGGCGGGTTCTCTATTTTCGGCGAAGGAATATCGTGATTTTGAGTTTTCTTTTGAATGGAAGATTTCGAGTCAGGGAAATTCGGGGGTGAAGTATCGCCTCGCAAACTATGATGGGAAGTGGCTTGGTCTCGAATATCAGATTCTTGATGATGATGGCCATCCCGATGGAAAGAATGGGCCCATTCGTCAGGCGGCGGCTCTTTATGATCTTAAGCCTCCGGTTGAGGATAAGAAATTGGATCCAGTCGGAGAGTGGAATCAATCACGAATTGTAGTTAAAGAAGGGATAGTCATCCACTTCTTGAATGGGCAAGAAGTCGTGCGCTTGAAAATTCCTTCGAAAGAATGGGAGACACGATTTGCTAAAAGTAAGTATCAGAAAACAAAAGGTTTTGGGGTGAATGCGAAAGGCTTTCTTCAGTTGCAAGATCATGCTGATGATGTTGCTTTCCGTAATCTTAAGATTAGAGAGTTCTAACGAAATATTTTTGTTAGAATTTTTTCTTTGTTTTGCAAGCGTTTGATCATTGGCGTCCTTGGGTTCTTCATCTTGCCGTTATCGGTTGGGTTACAGGATTTTGGTGGTGTTCAGGCCGTTGGGAGCATAATATTTGGATTCAGTGGATTGTTCTTCCGGCTTTTGCCGTGAATGCAGATAAGGTGTGGGCTTTGTGGAAAGAATGGCTAGATATTCGAAGAGAGGGTTTTAGGGGTGATTTTTGTTGGTTCGTTCTTTTGTTGTTGCTGGAATGGCAATTTTGGGTCACGGGATTTCGGACTGGAATTTGGTGGGGTGGAGCTGGAAGCGGCAAGGATCTTGTTATAACGGTGGTTGTTATTTCTTCGCTTGTTCTTTTGGCAAAAAATCTGAAAGCACTTGCTTGGTTCTGGCGAGGAATTGCTCTTGTCGGGGTAGGAGCTATCGTTATGAGTTTAGCGATGTTCTATTCTTCATATGAGATTTCGGAAGAACGTTTCCGATTAGTTTGGCGGAATGAGCTTGGGTTTAATGCCGTGATTACTGGCTTGCTGGTGGGATTTGTTTCCTTGGTGGTTTTAGGTCGATGGACGAGTGGTGCTTGGGTGAAGTTTGGAGGGTGTCTCGTCGTTCTTTTTTTGCTAGGAGTCGCTCTCGCTGCTAGTGAATCGAGAGGGGCGTTGCTTGCGGTGCTAGGTGCGGTGGGTGTTCGTTTTTTGCAAAGTTTGCCTTTGCGTAAAAGAGGAGGTTCTTCTGGGGTTCGATTTTTATCTGTTTTGCCTGTCTGCTCCTATTTTTTTGGTTTTTTGAGTTATTGGTTTTTAGCGTTTCGGTTTGGAAGGGGAGAAGGTGGTGAGTTAATGGCTCGTGGGTCGGCTGGTCGATTAGAAATTTACGGGGCTTATCTTGATCATCTCAGTTCTTGGGATTGGGTGTTTGGGAAAGGGGAGATTCCGGTTCTTCCCAGCGAAGAACTGGGCTGGCTCATTCATCATCCGCATAGCGCTTATCTTGGGCAATTAGTCGGTTACGGAGTTTTAGGGGTTTTGGGTCTTTTGGCATTTCTGTTCGTTTCTCTTTGGAAAATGAGAGGGCATTCCGTGCTTCCTCTGGTGGTTTTTGGTCTCATTGCTTGCCTTTTCGATGGTGGTCAGATGTTGAGTGTGTTGACTTTGGCTCGTTGGGAAACGTTAGTTGTGTTGGTTCCTCTTGTGGTGATGATGGCGAATCCTCGAGAGGAAAGGTTGATTGGTTGAAGTTGTGAACTCTCTTTTTACTGAGACTATTTTGCAAAAAACTGGAGCGGTTAGCTATGCGGTGGAGGAAGTGTTGCAAGAGCTTTGGAGTGGCTACGGACAAATCTTACGCCTTCGATTGGAGGGTGGAGATTACGCGACTTTAATTGCAAAATTAATCGTTCTTCCTGAAAAGGTAACTCATCCACGAGGTTGGAATAC
>CAZUEC010000133.1:0-6044 GCA_964618865.1 uncultured Roseibacillus sp.
TCGAGGAACGACTTGTCAGGAAAACGAAGTCGAAGAAGAATTTTCCTACCTCATCGAAGTGCTATCTACAGAGGAGTAAATAAGACCAATCTTGAACTCGCTCACCCTTCTCCAGACGAAAAAATCTCACCACGGAGTAAGATGCGTCAACTTTAAGCTAAATGGGCTGAAAATGGGCTGACAGACGGGCCAATCGACGCCAAAGTCTCCCGCGATGACTTGGAACGATCAATTTCTCTCCCTCTTCGAACGCTGCCTCGCCAAATACCAAAACGGCGACAAAGACTTCACTGGCTATTACAACAAAGAAGAACTCACCTTCCTCAACTCGATTGGCTACAAACCTCGCGAGTTTTTTGACTTTGTCGAAGACTTCGGCGATCAAGGTGACCCCACTCTCTCGACAGCCGTCCTCGTGGCCGCTGTTCGTCGAGACTACTTTTTAGTCGTTCAAGAAGGCAAACCTTCCTCACTCGAAATCACAACCAGCGACCTCCCAACCTTCGGAGACAAATTAGGAGACTTTCCTTACCTCGCTCGCATCACCACCAAAGCCAAACACAAACTTCGAGGCGAACTCGACCCCGACATCATGTATGGCTGTGGCGGCGATCGAAACTTCTTAAAAAACCACGGCAACATTCACCCCGCTGACTTCCTACGCCACGTATGGGCCTCAGAAGGCGACGACGCCAAGATTGTCGCCTACGTTCAATCTCACCTCTAAAGAAAGTCTCCCTCATGTCTAAAAATGCGAAATACGCAGGAGAACAAATCCTCGTCGTCAAACGTTCTCTCTTCGACGAACTAGGACCCTTCGAAGGATTCAATCCCGATTGGAGCCACTACCTCGACACCTTACTCAATCCCACTAACAACTTTTTCATGGATCGGGCCGAAGCCGAAGACGACCCAACCCACAAACAAATTATTCCTTACTGCATCTTCCATCACCAAGGGAAAGTACTCCACTACACCCGCGGCAAAACCTCCGGCGAATCAAGACTTCACGCCCAAGGTTCAGTAGGAATCGGAGGCCATATCAACCCCGTGGATGCCGTCGAAGATCATCTTGGGCAAGCCACCTACTATGCCGCCGTCGAGCGCGAGATTGAAGAAGAACTCAACATCGTCGGCGATCATAGCAACCGCATCGTCGGTCTCATCAACGACGATTCTAACTCCGTGGGAAAAGTTCATTTAGGTGTCGTTCACCTATTCGAACTCGAAAGTGACCAAGTCAAATCAAACGAAGATGCCCTAGCCAACCTCGCCTTCCAGTCCCAAGAACAACTGTTAGGAGAACTCTTCCCGCAGCTCGAAACCTGGTCCGCACATTGTGTGAAAGCCCTTTTCGATCAATAAGGACTTCACCCTCCTCATCCGCGACGTACCCCCAAAAAAACAAAAACCTAACTTCCCAACCAAAGACAGGACCAAACTAGCTTGCATCTTTCAACCAGTCTTCTTTTTGAACGCAACCCTGTTGCCACTCCTCATAGCTCACTTGCACTACGCAATCTTCCCGTCGGAAACCACTAACGTTCGGTCTCCCGATTTGGCTAATTCTAGATCATGAGTCACAATCACCAGCGTCGCGCCAATCCGATCCGAAAGCTCAAACAAATGCTTCATCACCTCGGCCCCATTTCTAGAATCTAAATTACCAGTAGGTTCGTCCGCAAAAATAATCTTAGGTTCATTAGAGAGAGAACGCGCAATGGCCACTCGTTGCTGCTCCCCTCCGCTCAATTCAGCAGGTAGATGATCCAGTCGCTCCCCCAAACCGACTTGCTCAAGTAATTCTGTCGCACGTTCACGATCCTGATTCCCATTAATGAGACTAGGAACCATCACATTTTCCAAAGCACTCAACTCAGGCAAAAGAAAGAAACTCTGAAAAATATAACCCAAAGTCTCATTACGAAAATTGGCCTGCTGTTTCTGAGGAAGAGTATAGATATTTTTATCGCCAATTAGAACCTTCCCCTGTTCGGGTCGTTCCAAGCCTGCTAAAGTATACATCAAAGTCGTTTTTCCCGCTCCCGAAGGGCCACAGAGAAAAACCTTTTCACCAGCCTCTACAGCTAAATCCACCCCCCGTAACACCTTGAGCTCTTTCTTCCCAAGAAGATAGCTACGATGAAGGTCGTGGGCTTCGATAAGAGACATAGTCTAATGATTACACTGAAAAGAGCGGCCCCCTACGGACTTCTTGTCAAAAAATTTTCTAGGCAAGCTCCTCCCCTTGCCACACTCCAAAGTGGCGAAACTTCTGATAACGCTCATCACGAAGCTCCTCGCTACTCTTCTTCCCCAAATCATCCAGTTGAGCAAGCAACGCTTTACGCAAGTTCTGAGCCGTTGTCGATAAATCGTGATGCGCTCCCCCTTGAGGCTCTTCGATCACGCCATCGATCAAACCCAGCTCTTTCAAATCCGGCGCTGACAGCTTCATCGCTTCCGCCGCCTCAGGCGCATGCTTGCGATGCTTCCACAAAATAGCCGCACAACCCTCGGGACTGATCACCGAATAGTATGAATTTTCCATCATCAGAACGCGATTAGCCACCCCCACTCCTAGCGCACCACCCGAGCCTCCCTCACCTAATACAATTGCAATCACAGGCACCTTCAACGCCATCATATCCCGCAAATTAGCCGCAATGGCCTCAGCGATATTTCGCTCCTCAGCCCCGATTCCCGGAAATGCCCCTGGAGTATCAATCATCGCTACCACCGGAAGCTCAAATCGCTCAGCAAGCCTCATAAGGCGCATCGCCTTGCGATACCCTTCCGGATGCGCACTCCCAAAGTTATGCTTTAAATTCTCCTTTGTATTACGCCCCTTCTGATGACCCACCACCACACAACGGTGTTCACCAATTCGCGCTAAACCAGCAGGCATCGCCCGATCATCACCAATAATGCGATCCCCGTGTAACTCGCAAAACTCATCAAAGGAATGTTCGAGATAATCGAGAAAAAAGGGTCTATCCGTATGCCGAGCGATTTGCACACGTTGCCAAGGAGTCAAGTCGGCGTAAATCTGCTTTCTTGTCTCGACCAGCTTATCCTGTAGCGCTTGCACCTCGGTCCCCAGATCCAGCTTCTGCTCCTCAGCCTTACGCTTTAAGTTCGCAAGCTCGGCTTCCAACTCAGTGATCGGCTTTTCAAATTCTAATGGCTTATCAATTCCCATCTACTCCTCCTCTTTATCTAAAATGATTTCCACCTCATTTCCGACTCTCAACAGAAGCGCTAACTCTTCCACGTCGGATCGTCCTAAGAAAAAACCATCACCTTCCGGAAGCTCGTCGCCCTCTTCCGGCATCGCTCGAATTTGCCAACCCCCAGTATCAAGCCAAATCACTTTCTGAGATCCTCGATAAGCCTCTGTACTCGTACTCACAGGCCGAGTATCAATCATCCCTTTCTTATCCTTCACCTTTGTTTGCACCAACACCTTATTCTGAGATGGCAAACGGAACCGCTCAATCTGATATTCTTTCACAAACTCATCTCGGCGAGGCTCCGTAGAAATCGTGCGACGTATCGTCAACGCTTTTCGTTTCAAATCGATGCGAATATTAAAATTCAGCGCTACCATGTAAAGCTCGTCACCAGGATGAATCTGCAGCCGGTTAAGATTGTTAAGAACCATCATACAATCGAGAGTCGTCTCATACTTCTTGGCCAAATTGAGCGGGAATTCTCCTCGCTTCACTTTATGCTTTTTCTTCCAAGCATTCTCACCCGGAGAAAATATTTCATCCAAATAGATTTCTCCCAGAATTCGACGAGCATCCTTAGCCGCCGGAGAACCAGGGCTGAAATTAATAATGAAGTGAAGCTTCTTTTTTGCTTCCTCAAATTTTCCAGTCGCGATCAACTCCGCCGCCCGCTGAGAAGCAAGGTCACCTGGCTCAACGTCAGGAAGCTTAGTCGACTCCAAGACTAACAACATCTCCTGTTTTTCCAGCTCAGGCACTGCCAATTCTTCGCGGAAGTGATGAACCACTAAACTAGTCGCGGCAATCACTGCCAACACCAAAAAGGCCGCAACTCCTTTACATATTGTCGAAAATCTCATCCTAATTGCGCTCCTCCAAAATTAGAGCAGCCCCTTTCTTTTAAAGTCGAAAAGGTTGATCCCTCTCGACTTTGAAATCATCTCCATGGCGAACCGCAGAAGGCAAATCTCCCAAGCGTCATCAACCCCCTCAATGACAGCAAGCATCGGACGCCCTTCCTGCTTAGCCGCCTCCACAAGACGCCCCCGAACAGACTCAATAGGCTCATGGATCAACTCCTCAGTCACATCACTACGCCTGAAATGAAAACCATACTGCAAAGCCTGTGGAAGCTGACCCTCCTCTTCCATCCAATCAAAAAGCTTTTTGGCATGCTCCCCAAACCCCTCCACAGCAATCTCCTGATAGCCTTCAGGACGAATGATTTGAGGCTGTGAAGCCTCAAAATCCCCTCCTCTCACTCTCACCTCACCAACCGAATCCATAGGCTCACTCAGCAGTTGAAATTCAAAGCGAGTACTCCCAAAAGTGTCAATGCGACGATCGGGCTCATAAAGCACTCGGGTCGTCTCGAGTGCATACTGGACAGTATCGGGTGAGTGATTCAAAAAGAGTGAGGTTGCGCACTAAAGCCGCGAAAACATCAACGATGCTTGTCATAGACTTGGCTTGAAACGAAAAAAGGTGGCCCCGTAAAAGACCACCTTCAAGAACTGTTTTCAAGAAAAGCGTCTAACCTTCTCCTTTTTCAATATAAGCTTTGATATCGCCGAGTGAAGTCAACTTCTCAGCCTCATCATCGGGAACCTCTACTCCAAACTCCTCTTCGATGGCCATCACCAATTCAACGGCATCCAGAGAGTCCGCTCCCAAATCTTCCATCAATTTGGCTTCTGCAGTGACTTGATCTTCATTCACGCCGAGCTGCTCGACGATAATATCTTTGATTCGTGCTTCGTTCGTTTTATCTGACATAGGGTTGCTTCAATAAATTGCTGTGGGGAGAGGATTAGGCAGCTAAATCGGCCTTGGCAACCGATAAAATCAGTCCTCGCTGTCATTTAGGCCGTCTCTTCGCCCTCTTTTTCATTTTCATCCTCTTCATCAGGGGCCAGCTCGATGAGTTCTCCCTGAAAATTGGCCAAAATCCGCTCATAAAGTTTCTGGGCAGGCTCTCCTTCTTCTTTCTTAAACTGCCCATAGACCATCCCATCTACCTTCGCCTTTTTCTCCGTGCCATTGTCATCGTAATAAACAAAAGCCAAGCCCTTAGTATCCCATTTGCGAGCATCAATCCGCTTGAGATCCCCGAAAGGAATCAGCTTCTTCCCCGCTGGAGTAAACCCCTCCTCATTCACCCTCATCGAACGCCCCATAATTCTCATCAGAATAAAGAGCGTCACCAAAAAGAGAACACCACACAAAACCCCAATGTAGAACTGCTCTTTGATTTTTGACTCCGACTTCAATTTATTCTTAGACGTCTCATCCCAAGTTCGCCCTCCAGAATTTGAAAACTTCGTCCAACCCGGAGGAACCGCGAACTGGTTCCCCTCTTCATACAGCTGAGAATAAGTCTCGAAATCAACCAACATTTCCGGCCAGCCCATATCCAGATCCGTATCGGCCGGGAGCACAAACTCTATTTTTTCAACCTTCTCCCCATCTTTATCGATCGCCTTAAATACTCTCTGCTCCCCCGCATAGGATTCCCACTCCGCTCCACTTTTCCCTTCCTCTAAATGAACACGAAAATCCTCTTTCGCCTGCTCAAAAGCGAGATAGTAAAAGCGCTCTAAATTCTTCTTCGGATAACCAAATTGATAGTCCTTAAAAAACAGAAAAGCTCCCGCTCCAAACATCACCGCCATCGCCAACGCGCGCCAGAGAAACCATTTAGTCGGTTTACAAATCAGTTCGTCATCTTCGCTCATCATAAGGCTGTTCTAAGAATTGCGAGATGCCAGACAGATAGCAAGCCCCCATCTTGGCCAACTTTATGCTAGACCC
>CAZUEC010000134.1:0-6044 GCA_964618865.1 uncultured Roseibacillus sp.
GAGAGGACGAGTCGGTTTTGACCTTTTTCACTGTGGTCGTGGTGGTGGTGGTGGTGGGGGTGGTGGTGGTGGTGGTGGTGGTGGTCGTGGTGGTCGTGGTCGTGGTCGTGGTCGTGCTCGTGCTCGTGCTCGTGGTCGTGATCACAATGTCCATGATCACAATGGGGAGGGTGTTCCGTGTGTTCGGGGGGGCTTTCTTTTTCTTGGGGGAGCACTTTTGGTTTTAAGATTTTGTCGATTGGGATTCGCAAGACAATCAGTCCTACGAGGACGGCCGAGAAGTAGCCAAGGAGGGTGCGAGACCAGGTGAAAAATTCGGAGCGTTCGCCCCAAGTTTCGAAATCAGGAAATGCGTTCCAGGTTGAAAAGATGGTGATGGGGTTCACGATGGGAGCGGCTAGCATGTAGGCAAAAGCGCAGCTCACGGGGAGGCCTTTGGCGACTAGGCGGCGGATGACGGGGACCACTGCACATTCGCAAACTGGCAAGATCAGGCCTAAGAGTCCTGATACTAGAATGGCGCCGAACTTATTTTTGGGGAGCATTTTTTCCATGGCTCCAGCAGGGAGGTAGACTCCAAGAAAGCCTGAGAGTAGGGTTCCCAAGAGAATAAAGGGCGCTCCTTCAAAGAGGATCGACTTGAAAGCGATTGCGAAATTGGCAAAATCGTCAGGCGACACAGGGAGAGAAAAGATAAAAGCAGAGTGGGAAGCCAGCTTTTTAAGTGGCCAAGTTGTCACCTGATTCCTGATTGTCTTTTGCGGAGCCTTTAATTTAAGTTAAAGGCGTTAAATTTATCTTAATTGATTCTTTTTGAGCGAGTTGTATTTATTTCTTCTCGTTTTTTTGTGGGGAGGTCCTATTTTCACTGGGCCTTCTTTTGAGCTCAATCTGGCACCATCAGATCAGAGGTTGCGGATGAGGCTGACTATGCTAGCATTTGGGTGTCCGATTATGGGCAAAAACAAAATGAAACTTAAATTCGTATTCGCGATGATGGCTGCTAGCGGTCTTTTCATTGCTCCTGCGCTTGCCGGTGATCCTGGTAAGGCTAAGGCGGCAGTGGAAGCGTCAGCAGAAGGTTCGGTAGCGGCTTATGTGGTCGCTGCTGAAGGTGGTGGTTGAGGTGCTGCAGCAAAGGTCAGTTCGGCCTTGAACAGTCAAGAAGGGGTTAAGACCGTTATTCTCTCAGGGCTTCGTGCTACTGTGATTATGAAAAAAGGGTCTTCTCTAGATGAAGCCAAAGTAAAAGCCGCTCTTGAAGGTGAGAAGATGAAATTCGTTTCTCTTGCCGCGACGAATGTCATTCGTCCCAAGGCCGCCTATGTGCTTTCGGTGGAAGGCGCGACATGAGCGATTAAAAATGATAAGGCCCGGGTGGCCTTAGAAAAATTAGACGGAGTTTCTGGTGCGTTTGTAAACGACCAGATTGCGATCCATTTCGCTGAAGAGGCGGAGCTGGATGAAAAGCTGATTGCTTCCACAATCAAAGAATTTGGGATGGAAGTGAAAGGTTCTGAGAAGCTCACTGAGCTTCCGTTCTAACTCAATTGTTTCTATCAATTTAATTGAAAAGGCTCGTCGTATTACGACGAGCCTTTTTGTTGATTGAGATTGAGATTGAGGAAAGGGAGGGTCCGAAGTTGTTATCTTCGGAGTTGTTCTCAAATGGGGTTCGATGGCTGAGGGTGAAAAATTTCACCTCAGTTATTCCAGCAATCTCATCTGGAAAACGGTCTAGTTCAGGGGGACGGAGGCTTCTTTGAGATAGTTTTTCGCTTTTTGAAGAGTTTCTTGATGTTGTTCGATGCTAGCGAGGTTTGTCTTTTCGAATGGGTCTGACTCTAGGTCAAAGAGTTCGATTTTGTCTCCGGCTTTTTGGTAGACTTTCCATTTTCCAAAACGCAGTGCTTGGGAGTGGAGTTTCTGTTGTTTTCCTTGTGCGAACTCAATGTAGAGATACTCGTGATTTTTTTGTTCTCCTTTTCCGAGGAGAGTGGGAAGGAGAGAGAGTCCGGTGTTTTGTTCGGGGGTTTTTTCTCCGACGAGAGTGGAGAGTGTAGGGAGGAGATCGTGAAAGCCGCTGAGGTGGTTGCTGGTTGTTCCTGCGGCAATGTGATGAGGCCAGCGGGCTAAAAAGGGAGAGCGAATTCCTCCTTCGTGCATGTCTCGTTTGTGGCCGCGTAGTCCTGCTGTGGAGTTCCAAAAGGTGGGGTCGTGACCGCCTTCTTTGTGTGCTCCGTTGTCACTGGCGAACATGATGAGGGTGTTGTCGTCGATTCCGAGGTCTTTGACGAGTTTGAGGATGCTGCCGACTTCGTTGTCTAAATGCTCCATCATGGCGGCGAAACCAGCAATGGGGTTGATAACATCAGGGGTTTCGTCATCGTTGCCTGCACCATAACGGCCAATTTTATCATCATGCTCGGGGAAGTGTTTGCGCCATTTCTCGTGGAGTTCTTTGGGGGCATGCATTGCAGCGTGTGGAATGGCGGTTGGCAGGTAGCAAAAGAAGGGGGCGTCGGCTTCGGCACTCACTCGGATGAAGTTGCGAGCGGCGTCCATGACGATGGGGTGGAGGTAGGTCTGACTATCAAGAGGGATTTCTTTGCCGTTTCGGACATAACTAGTTGGGTAGTATGTGTGGGCGATGAGTTGACTCTTCCATCCGCAAAATTCATCGAAGCCGTGAGTATGTGGGCTTTGCTTGCCGTGGGTGTTAGTTACTCCTAATCCCCATTTACCAAAAGCTCCAGTACGGTAACCTGCTGCTTTGAGCATTTCGGGGAGAACGGTTAGTTTTTCGGGGAGAGCTGCTTGGTCTTCGGTTGGGACGTTTCCTCGAATATAGCATTTGCCAGATTCGATGCCGGTCATGAGGACGGCTCGGGAGGGGGAGCAGACAGTGTTCCCTGAGTAATGGTTGGTGAACTTCATGCCCTCGGTAGCGAGGCTATCGATGTGAGGGGTTTCTAGTTTTTTTTGTCCGTAGCAGGAGAGATCTCCGTAACCAAGGTCGTCGGCAAGGATGTAGATGATGTTTGGTTTTTCTGCTGAAAAGGCAAGAGAGGAAGAGAGGATGGCGAAGAGTGCGAGCTTCATGTTGATAAGGAAAACGTAAGAAGGCTTTAAGGTCTATCGAATTTTGTAAGGTAAAGAGAGAATCGTTGCTGGTAGGAGAGGGCTTTTGATTTGATTCATAGGTAAGTCGTTGTTCGATGCTCTACGTCAAGGTTGTGGTTGCTGCTGTTGACTATGATTGATCGTTGTAGAGGGGGGGGCTAGTTGAGTGGTGTTGGTGACTTGGCCGTTCACATCGTGATGAGTTAAAGTTAATTTTTGGTTTGTGACCTGACCGGAGAGAAAGCCTCCTTTGACTCGTAGAAATTGATGTTCGGGTCGTTTGTCGTCGGGCTTCCATCCTTGGGCATGAGCATCGGAGGCGGGGCCGGCTCCGAATTCTTGTAGTCCAGTTTCAGGATCGATGGAGTGATATTGCCAATGGCGATCTCCATTGATGACGAAGGTTCCGGGAATTTCGGAGAGGAATTTGCGTAAGCGTTTTCCTTCAAAAGTGAAGCTTTGGTTCGCGTGGTTGTCGTTCTTTTTTTTGCGGTCAGGTCCGACGACTGGAGTGGGTGAGAGGTAGAGTTTGAAGGTGGCGTCTGAGGCTTTCATTGTTTTCTCTAACCAAGCCCATTGCTCTTTTCCGAGAATGCTTTTCTCGGGTCCATCGGGCATTTTTTTAGGAGAGCGGAAGTAGCGCACTTCTGGGAGCCAGATTTGAAGGTTTTTTCCCCAGCGGAAAGTTCGATAAGGTTTCTCTGACTGAGGGATGTTTTCGTTCCAGAGGTCAATGCCATCTTGCCAAGATAGTTCGCCGTAGTGGTCTCCTGGTTCACAATCGTCTTTTAAGAGGTCGTGATCGTCGTGCATCCAGTAGGTGGGGATGCGATTGTGAAATTCGCGTTGATAGGGCAAGGCATACATTCGGTTCCAACGGTAGCGGGCGAGTTCCTTGGTTTTTGCTAATGGTTCTTTCCGGTCGTAGTAAATGGTGTCTCCTGTTTGGACAAAGAAGTCAGGTTTAAGTCTGAGCATTGATTGATAAATTTTGTGTCCTTTTGCCGGATCGTCTCGGAGTTCAAACTCTTGGCAAGTGGAGATGGTGAAGGTGATCGGGGTTGCTTTTTTTTCTGTTGCTGGGGTAGTGAAATGGACTGTTTTGGTTTGAGCGGACCAGGGTTTGGTGCCTGTGAAGGTGACTTGGTATTCGGTTTCTGGTTGCAGGTTGTGAAAGGGGATTTGGAGGCAGTAATTGTTATCTGCGGTTAGGGAAAAGGGGCCGATTTCTCCAGGGAATTTGGTCTTTGTTTGGACGGCTTTTTTTTCGCGGATGGTCGCATACATCACGCATTTTTGTCCTTTGAGATGCCTGTTGTGAGATGGATCTGTGGGGGAGAATTTTTCGAGTTGGGGGTGTGCAGTAGTTCGGGTCCAAATGACGACGGAGTGCGGAGTGAGTTCTCCGATTTTGAAGCCATTGGCGAAGTGGACGAGGCCAGTTTCTTCAGCGCAAAACAAGAGGGAGGAGAAGAGTAAGAGAGAGCATGAGAGGAGTTTCATAGTTTAGTTGCGCAAGAGTTTGATCACCGCTTCGGCGGTCTTTTTGTCTTTAATTAACCAATGTCCGCTACGGACGATGGTTTGGCTGTCTGCTTGTTCGAGTCTGGCTGAACCGTAAGGAACGACCCAGTCGCCGAGTCCTCGTTCTGTCCCTGTGATGGTGGCGACGATGTTGTGGAGTTCTACTCCTTTACGAACGGGCATTTCATTGAGAGCTTTGAGAGCGACGCTGTCGGAGCGTAGTCCGGTGACGGAGAGTTGGTTGCCGGCGAGCAGTGCGGAGCCGTTCTGAGTGAGAAGGCCGGGTTCGGCCAGAGCGAGAAGTTGGGCGGTGTTGATGGTGGTGCCGATGAGGCGAGCGGGGGCGCGGATGAGTGATTTAGCAAGCCAATAGAGAGGGCCTTCTGCTAGTTTGGATCCTTTATGCGGAGTTGCTAAGAAAATAATTTTGGAGGGTTCGGTGAGAGGTTTGAAAAGAAGCTGTTGTCGGATTTTCTTTTTTTGGTAGGGGATGAGTCGAATTTTGTCGAGTGGGCGGTTGAGGTATTTTTTGTAAAGTATCTCGGGTTGTTCGGAGACTGAAAGTCTAGAGATGAGTCCGCCCATAGAGTGAGCGATGATGGTGGTCTTTTGACGTAGGAGAGAGTTGTTTTGATCGGGATCGAGGGAGTTTGCTAGGTTGCGAAAATCTTCTCGGAAATGGGCGGCAGAGGTCACCCAAGGGTCTCCGGAGGGGTAGAAGTAGTACCAAAATTGGTAGCGGTCCCAGAGGTCGGGTTCGCTGGAGATGCGGGAGGCGAGTTGTTCGAAATCGAGAGGAGTGGAAAGAAGGCCGTGAACAAAGATGAGGGGAATTTTTTGAGGGTCATATTCGGTGGCGAGGTAAAAGCCGCGTCGATCGGACCAACCTGCGGGATCGATTAGGGCTAGAAAGCTGCTTAAGAGAGTTTTCTGTTGTTTCTCGATGTAGTCGAAAGGAATGCGATGATTTCGGGCTAAGGGGAGGCCTTGAAATTGGTTTTGGTCTCGAAAGTCGAGGGCGGTGAGAGTGAGGGCGCCGTCTTGGTTGCTTTGGGCGATAATGGTCGCGGGTTGGCTGGTGATTTGCCAGGAGTTCTCGGAGACTTCTATGGGGTCAGGAGGGTGTTGTTGATGAATCATGGCGACGGTTCCGAATCGTTCTCGGTTGCTATCGTCTTTGGAGATTTTTCTAGCTGGGGTGAGAGTTGCAAAGGTGGAGATGCCGGGATGTTGGTTGACGAAGGTGAGCGGTCGTCCTGCCACGGTGGAGGGGTAGTTATTGCCGACCCAATGTGCGACGAGTTGGCGAGTGGACCGCTTGGAAAGGTATCCTTCTTCCTGTCTCTTATACACCTCTGACGCTGACGACGACTACTCAGCCGTCGAAGACTCGGTTT
>CAZUEC010000135.1:0-6042 GCA_964618865.1 uncultured Roseibacillus sp.
TTCAAACCTTAAAAAAACTCGATAGACGAATAGACTTTTGAAAAATGGTCTAAAAGAATTCAGGGGCATTTACCAAAAAACTAGCAAATCACCCAACGCGCATTCAATCGAAAGAATCAATCCCAAGATTGATTCACCTGATATCCAAACTCTCTGAGAAGCGTCACCTTTCACGCCGTCTCACTCCAAGCCTTACCCCCTACTCGATCTCAAAAGAAGGAATCTCACGAGGTTCTGGAGTAGGAGCAGACCCTTCTTCAGACCCTTCTTCAGGCACTGGGACAGCTTTCAACACTTCAGTCTGATTACTTTCTGGCACTGGGTCTGGCGCTACATTGAGAGGGCGTAAAGGCGGAACAGTATTCAGCACTCCTCCCGAAGGCTCCTCCACAATAGGAGCCGCAGGAAGAGTTCCCGCACCCTCGACTGGTAGCGCTCGCAAAATCAACTCACGCTGCTTTTCACGTGCCAACTCTTCCAAGTCCTCCTCCTCTTCTTCCACCTCCTCATCGGTCGGAATCGTGATTTGAGTTCTAGCCTTAGCCATAATCGATCCCGAAAAGCGATTGAAGAAACGACCCACCATTGGAGCCGCCCATCTTCCCCCACTCACAGACTGTCCTGGCGACCCTTCATAAAGAATCGCGAACGCGAAACGAGGATTATCAAAAGGCAAGAATCCCGCAAACCATGCCAACTCTTGCTTGTTGCGACCACTACCTCGCCACTGAGCCGTTCCCGTTTTACCAGCCACCCGACAAAAGCTTGTTCCTCCTCTTTTTCCCGTTCCGTAACTGGCATTCACCACCTGCATCATTCCCGTACGAGCAATGCGCGCCGAATTCTGAGAAATCCCAAGCGAATTGCGCTTCGAAGGCGCTGTCGACTCCAACACCCCTCCCTCATGATCCTGAATCTGACGAATGAGACGAAGCTGAGGAAGAATTTCGCCATTCCCAAGAGCCGCCATCGCCTGCGCCACCTGCAAAGGAGTCGCCGAGACAAAACCCTGTCCAATCGCGCAGTTGGCAGTATCTCCATCCGTGAAAGGACGCCCTTCCTTCTCAATCATATATTCTTGCGTCGGAATGCGACCAGGAGCCTCATTATAGAGCGGAACCCCAGTCCGTGCTCCATAACCCATGCGCCGAGCGACTGAGAGAAAAGAAGAAGGCCCCACTCTCATCCCCACCTGATAAAACCAAGGATTATTAGAAATCGCGATCGCCTTCTTCACATTGATTCGCCCCGCATGATAGCGACTATGATTATGAAACTTACGAGAACCAATGGTAATAAAAGCAGGACAATTGATGGCAGTCCCTTCCGTAATCTTACCAGTCGTCAAAGCAGTCACCGCCACCACAGGCTTAAAAGTCGAAGCCGGCGGATAAGCACCCTGAAAAGCCCGCGCAAAAAGCGGAGACGCCTCATCGTCACGAAGCCCATTATACTCTTCAGCAGAAATAAAAGGAATCCATTTATTAATATCGTAGCTCGGGCGCGAGGCCAGCACTAGAATCTCCCCCGTCCGAATATCCACCACCACCAAAGCACCTCGACGACATGAACGTCGCAAAACCGCTTCCGCGTGCTCCTGCCACGTCAGATCAATCGTAGTCACAACCGTATTCCCAATCACAGGCGCCCGAGTAAGCTCATCCTGCAAACGATCTCCATTCTCATCTACCAGCAAAGTCCATTGCCCTGGCTTTCCAGTCAGCTCACTATCAAGAGTATTCTCCAAACCTTCTTCTCCATACGTCTCTTCCCACATTGGCTCGTCAGATAAAATAGGGCCTTTCGGAAGCTTCCCTTTACTCCTCACATACCCAATGATGTGTGCCGCCGCAGACTTCGCAGGATAATCTCGAAGATAGACCGCCTCAAAGATCAAACCTCGCATCAACTTAGGTTCCCAACGTCCTTTTTCACTCGAATCCGCCAAATAAGGCAAAAGCATCGGCACCCAGCGACGATCTTTATAGTGGCTGAGCAAATCCTTATCTTTAACGTTAACTTCCTTACCAACCAAATCCGCCACCTGATCAAGGCGACGCCGCGACCAACTCAAAACCTCTTGGTCCGTCACCTCGTTAGCAAATTGCGGAAACTGAATTCCGAAATAATAAGACACTTTATTACGAGCCATAGGACGCCCATTTCGATCCGTAATGATTCCTCGTGGAGCAGGAATCGTTCGCGTAATCGCTCGCGCATTGGAACGAGTCGTCACCGAAGCATCCTCGGGACGACGACGACTCTCCTCACCCATGCTATCAATCAAGAGCGCCTGCTCCCTCAACTCCAACTCCTCCAAAGTCAACTCTGGAGGCTCGGCCACTTCTTCTTGGCCAATCCCAATAGCTATCGACAAAAAAAGGAAAAATACGGCGATCTGTTTCATCTCGAATTCATTGAAGGTGCACCTTTTAACACGCATTGCGAGCCTCGAACTCGGCAGCGACTAAAATCCCACTGCATAAACGACCCTCATCCCGAATTTCGTTTCAATCGTTTTTCAAAAAATCACATCGAACTTCCTGACTATCAAGAACTCAACACCAGATCAAACCACCCCAAAGAATCATCTCAAATCTAATCTAAAAAACGAAAACAACTTCACCTCCTCATCCCCGCCTATTGAGGACCAAGCGGATTCCGCCCCCAAAACTCAGTGCCAGCTCGCGCAGCAGCAGCACTCGTAGGAGCGCTATTCCAATCCCACTCCAAAGGATCCTTCTTTCCAAACGAATTCGCAATTTCCTTCGGAATGAAAATCGTCTCATTTCTGCGACCAACCTGCGGCTGCATCTCAAAAGTCATCTTCTTCCGCACCGATCGACCATTTGCCTTCACTGAAAGCTCCACATCCATCGTAATCTCCCCATCCACCTCCGGAAAAACCTCCAACATTCCAAGCAACTGAAATTTCGCGAATGTCTTCCCCTCATTCTTTCTCCCCTTCAAATCCTCGAAAGGAGCCTCCTGATTCAACCACTCACTCGGATAAGGCTCATTCCGATTCGTTTTCTCAGTTTGAACACGGACACTATGCACCGTCAGAGATTCGTGCACTCCCTTCTCCCCTCTCGCCTCAATTCGCCACAAAAAAGGACCATCAGTCTCTCCCGTCGCCGCACTGTAAATCATCGCCGAAACCGAAATTCCAGCCTTCCCGCCCTGCCCCTTAACTGCGCTCGTCAAAAGCGCACCATTCACCTCAGCCTCACCAACGGCTTGATAAGTCTTCTCCTTCACGAACAAGTTAGCACAGCTGCTAAGCCCAAATACCATGAACGCGGCGACCAAAATTGTTTTCATCACCTTAAAGAGACTCGATTTCAGGCCAAAAAGCCACTGAAAAGCCCAATTACTTCCAAAACTTAAATTCTAATTTTGCTCAGGAGGGGCACCCTCATCGCCTCGCCTCTCCAAAAGCCTCGCAGCCGCCTTCTTCGCCCGAGATTCTCGGAAAAAGCCCTGAATCAACGATCCACACTCATCACCTAGCACCCCCGAAGTCACCTCACAACGATGATTCAACGGTGGATTGGACTGCAAAAGATTAATCCAACCTCCCGCCGCCCCCCCTTTTGCATCCCCACACCCAAAAACAACCCGATCCGGGCGACAATGCACAATCGCCCCCGCACACATCGGACAAGGCTCCTTCGTCACATAAAGGGTACACCCCTCTAACCGCCAGTCCCCATAAGCCTCTTGCGCCGAAGTCAAAGCAATCATCTCCGCGCATGAGCCGTCGCATCCTTGAGAGTCTCAACCTGATTCCACCCCTTCGCAATCACCTCCATCCCACGCACCACAATGGCTCCAATCGGCACTTCCGTCGCTCGCAAAGCCTTACGAGCCTCTCGCAGAGCCATTTGCATGAAATACTCATCGCTACTAAAATCGGAAAAAACATCCTCCATTCGCCCTCAGCATAAACATCGAAAAGCAACCCGAAAAGACCGGAAAATCAGAAACAAGCTTTGCAGTACCGCTTGTTTCTGATTTGTTAGGAATGATGTCTGAAGAAAATACACCACCAGCAGGCGGCGCCAAAATTCCGGGTGCCGAAAAGAAGATGTTAGTCGGCCTCCTAGGTATCTCAAGTATGCTTTGGGGAGGCTTTGGCGTTCACAAATTCATCCTAGGTTACCAAAAAGAAGGAATCATTCAGGTAGTTCTCACTCTCTGCTGTGGAATTGGAGCAATCATCGGCCTTATCGAAGGCATCATCTACCTCACCAAGTCCGACCAAGAATTCGTCGACACCTACATCAACAACAAAAAAGGCTGGTTCTAGATCGCTTCGATTCAAAACTTTACCAACTTCGTCTCAGGTTCTTCTTGCAAGAGCCCAAGACGGAGCTTTTTTTTATTAACCCCAGTGAAGTCCAAATTTTCAGAAACCCTCCAAACTCGAGAGCTGATCGCCGAGACCGAAGCACTCCTCTCCGCCCACGAACGCTCTCTTTACCTATCTTATCATCTCTGTGCCTCCGACCTCGCCATCCTCACCCGTCTCCAAAAAAAAGGCTCCAAACCCGTCAACCAACTCGCCGCTAAAGTCGGCCTCACCAGTGGCTCCATGACCACCGCCGTACAGCGCTTGCAAAAACGCGAAATGATCACCACCAACCGAGACGAAAAAGACGGAAGAAAAGTCTGGGTAGAAATCACCAAAAAAGGAAAACAAACTGTCCGCGACCTCACTTCAGAGCGAGAAAAACAATTTGGCCCCATTTTTTCCAGCTTCAGCGACCGAGAAGAAAAAGTTCTCGTCGCCCTTCTCAAAAAAATCCGCAAAGCTACCCGACCAAATAATTGAACAACCTTCCTCACCACAGCCGTACAATCATCAGAAAATAGTAACCATCGACCATTCATGAAAACTCTTCTCATCAGCTCATTGGCCCTAGCAGCCACCGTTTGCGCCAACTACACCCCCACTCCACTCGAACAAGGAGCCACCGCGCCCAACTTCGAACTCACCAATATCGACGACACCACCGTCACCCTAGCCGACGTCCGTGGGGAAAAAGGCACCGCCATCATCTTCACCACCAACCACTGCCCAGACGCCATCGCCTCCGTTGGTCGCATGAAGAAACTCGTCGACACCTTCAAACCCCAAGGCATTGGCTTTGCCGCCATCAACAGCAACTCACCTGAAGGCCTTCGCCTCGACGAACTCAGATTCTCCGTCTACAGCGATTCCTTTGAGGACATGAAGCACGTCGCCAAAGATTCAGAGTTCAATCTCCCCTATCTTTACGACGGAAAAACTCAGGAGATCGCAAAAGCCTACGGCGCCGTCGCCACCCCTCACATCTTCATCTTCGATGCCAACCTCAAACTCAAATACAACGGCCGCATCAGTGATGGTCGTCGCAAACTCGGCCCCGCCAAAAAGAACGAAGCCCACGACGCCCTTACTGCCTTGCTCGCCGGTAAAGAACCTCAAGTAATCAAAACTCGCCCCATCGGCTGCACCACCAAATGGCTCGAAAAAGCAGCAGCCGTCGCCGCCTCCGACAGAAAATGGAACGCCCAAACCGTCACCGTCGAAACCATCAACGCCGAATCAGTCGCCCAACTCGTCGCCAACGAAGCAAACTCTAAATTCCGCCTCTTCAACGTCTGGTCCACCAGCTGCGGACCCTGCGTCGCAGAATTCCCTGACCTCGCCGCCATCTATAAACAATACTCCCTCCAAAAGTTAGAATTCATCACCATCAGCCTCGACCCCCCCAAAGACATCGCCCAAGTCACCGAATTCCTTCAAGACCACCACGTCGGCACCGCCTCTAACACTAAAAAACTCCTCGAAAAAGACGGCCGCACCACCAACAACTACCTTTACGACGGCGACACCGAAGATCTAGCCAAAGCCCTTGACCCCGAGTGGAACGGCGCCATGCCTCACACCCTCCTCGTCGACAAAAACGGCAAAGTCCTCTATCGTCACACCGGCACCATCGACCCCCTTGAGCTCAAAAAAGTGATCGTCAAAGAAGTTTGGGCCGAACAATA
>CAZUEC010000136.1:0-6032 GCA_964618865.1 uncultured Roseibacillus sp.
GAATAAAAAGAATAGGATATGTCCATTTATGATAATTTTCTAAAAAATCTATTGTCTTTTGGCCGGAGAAATAAGCAATTCCAACCAGAATGGGAGTCCAGATAACGACGGCAATACCAAGAGCGATAGCGAAACGAGGAAAGGACCATTTGACTGCGCCAGCAGCGACATAGGAGGGAAGTCGGCTTCCAGGTAAAAAGCGGGAGAGAAAGATCCAACGAGTTCCGTAGCGGTCGAAGAGGCGACGTCCGCGTTCAATGCGTTCATCACTGGCCAGTCGATCTAACCAGCGCCAGTGGCGTTTGCTTTTTTGGCTAAGGCGTCCCAAGCCGTAGAGGCTGAGATCGCCTCCATAGATTCCTAAGGCCGTTGCGCTGACAGCAAGAGGGAAAGGGAGCCAGCCTTTGGCGGCAAGGATGCCGGCTATGATACAAGCGACGTCTTCGCTTATCATGGTGCCGAGAAAAATCAAAAGGGCGAGAACCAAGGGAGGTCCGTGGTAGTTTTGAATTTGTTCTAACCATTCCATATTAGGAAAGCTATTGTTTACGATTTTGGGGGGGATTGATGAGGGTATTCGGTACGAGATTAGAATTCTGATTCTATTTGGCGGAGAGTCCGATTTCCTGACAGAGGGTCACGAAGGCATGACCATATTCTACGTAGGAGGAGTAGCATTGTTTCCAATCAGGTTTCTCACCATCTGCTGCGTGGAAGACGGTGGCAACGTGAGGTTCGATAGCGAGGCCGCCTTCGTAATGAGAGTTTTTGAGTTCGGTGAGAATTTCCCGCACTTTGGCTTGGCCTTTGTCTGGGAGGGTGTATTGGGCGGGTTCGGTTTCGCCGGGGAGAGGATTGAGGCAATCTTTGATGTGGATGTGGATGATGTGTTCGCGAACGGCGTGATAGAATTCGAGGGGGTCTTGCCAGGGGAAGCTGCCGTCTGTTTGAGGTTGAGAGCGATCTTTTTGAAAGACTGGGTTTGCGGTGTCAAAGATAAGTTTGAGCCCGGGGATTTCTTCGATAAGTCGTAAGGAATGTTGAGAAGAGAAGCCTCCCCAGTTCATGCAATTTTCGTGAGCGGCGGTGAGTCCAGCATCTGCAAATCGAGTTACGATTTCGCGAAGACGGCGGAAGCGCTCTTCTTCTTGTTGATTGCTGCCCCAAGGTTCTTGAGCATAAGACATAATGCGAATGATCTGGGTGCCGAGGCGTTTCATGCGAGGGATGGCGCGCTCGATTTCGGCTCGGGTTTGCTCGAAGTCACTGGTGATGGGTTTTCCCCAGTTGCCGATGAGGGAGCCAAATTCGGGGATGGTGATGCCGGCTTCGTCGAGTTGGTCGGCTACGAATTCGAATTCTTTTTCTGGGAGTTCGTGGATGTTACTTCCGTTGACTCCGCGGGCTGAAATATGATGCCACCCAATCTCTTTAGTGGCTTTGATTTGGGTAGCTAGGTCGCGGGCGGCCTCGTCAGCAAATCCAGTAAAATACATGCGTGATGCTTGTCAGGAATACTGCTTGGGAAAAGCTAATTTCGAGGAAGCTAGTGCGGTTTGAGAGATTTTCGCTTTCCTTTTGAGATCAGGGTGAATTCTGGGTCATGACAGTTCACTCGCAAGAGGAGGGGGCAGGTGATTTTGGGTTGTCAGCAAAAGTTTGTTTGAAAACAAATGGGAATGGTTAGTTTGTCTTTGAAATGGCTAAAAAAGTTTGGATTACTGGTTGTTCGCGAGGATTGGGCAAAGAGATGGTGGAGGGGTTTCAGGATCGAGGCTGGCAAGTGGCGGGATGTGCTCGAAGGCTTGGTGAGATGGGAGAGGGGTTTTTCCAGGAAGTGGATGTCTGTGATTCGGATGCGGTTATGAAATTTTGTCAATTAGCGAAAGGGAAAATGGGTTCTCCTGATTTGTTAGTTAATAATGCAGCTGTAATCAATACGCCAGGCCCTCTTTGGGAAGTGTTGGAAGAGGATTTTTCAACTGTGGTTGATGTGAATATTAAGGGGGTGGCAAACCTGATTCGAGCAACAGTGCCGATGATGATTGAATCTGGAAGGGGAGTTATTGTGAATTTTTCCAGTGGATGGGGACGCAGTGTTTCCTCGGAAGTTGCTCCTTATTGCGCCTCTAAATGGGCGATGGAAGGACTGACTTTGGCTTTGGCTGAGGAGTTGCCGGAAGGTTTGGCTGCAGTAGCTCTCAATCCAGGTGTGATTGATACTGAGATGTTGCGTAAAACCTGGGGAGCGGGAGCAGAAGGTTTTCCAACTGCAAAGGAATGGGGAAAAGTAGCGGTTCCTTTTTTGGAAAGGCTATCGAGTAAAGATAATGGGATGAGTCTTACGGTGGTTTGAGGTTGCCTTGGAGTTTACTCTTCTTCTTCTGAGTCTTTTTCTTTTCTTCCAAGGCGGCTTACTCCGGCGCCGACGGCTTTGCCTGTGACGTCGATGGCGGCGCCAGCGGCACTGCCGGCCAGTTTTAGGGGGACGGTTACTAAAGCGCAGGAGCTTAAGCTGCCGATAAGACCGAGAAAAAAGAGTGGCTTCATGAGGGCGGTTTTATAAGTGCTGATTTGAGCGATGACTGGCCACTGCTTCGAGGGCATGATCGATATGTTTGGTGGGGGTTACAGTTTGATCAACCCAGATGAGCTGCTGGTTGTAGAAAAGAAAGCTAATGCGTGCGGGACGGTTATTGGGATGGGGGACTTCAAACCGGTCACAAGTTGAGCCATCGGTATCGCTGAGAAGGGGGAAGGTTAGATTGTATTTTTTTGCGAAGAGCCATTGTTTTGAGATGGAGTCCATGGAGACTCCAACTGCGCGGACGTTGGCATCGGATAGTTTTTGCGCTGAAGCCTCCAGCGCTTTGCATTGTTTGATTCATCCCGGAGTGTCGGCTTCGGGATAAAAGAAGACGAGTAGGTAGTCTTTGGCGCCGTAGCTTTGGAGTGAGATTAGGCGATGATATTGATCGCTTTCTGTGACATTGGGTAGGCGGCTTTGTTTTTCAATGGGCACGAATCGGCCGGTATTTCTAGCGCAAGAGCTGAGAAGCAGTAAAAAGGCTAATGGAAAGAGAGTCCATCTGGGCATAGGGCAAGGGTAACAGGAGAGAAGGAGTCTTGGCAGCCTTAGGAGTGTTTGTTGAGTCATAGCATTCGTTATTGTCTTGTCGAGAGAATGGGTTTGAGCTGATTGAGCTTTCGAACGAGTGTTTAAATATGAAAATAAGGGTAAAAATGATTCGCAAAAGGGCGAAAGATTGCGATGACGGTGAGGTCGCATGAGCACAATGAATCAGTGGTTTTGGATGGAAAAATGATGAGTTTTGAATTATCGGAAAAGTCTCTCATGGAGATGGCGGGATGGAAGGTCATGAAGGAGGCCAAAGGGATGTGGCGAGCCGGGGTGGTTCGGGAGGCGCGTTATCAAAATGGAATTTTAGAAGGGAAATTACCGGGGGCAGGGAAGGCTGGAAAGGCGAAGTTAGTGATTCGCTCTGGGAGTGATGTGGATAATGAGTGTGGTTGTTATGCGGCACGCAAGTTGGGAGTAGTCTGTGCTCATGTGGTGGCTGTTGGGCTAGAAGTGCTCGATCCGCAAACGAAACTAAAGGAGGTCGAAGTGGAAAAGTCGGAAGGTCCGAAGGTTTCACCTGATTGGCCCGACTGGACTGTGGAAGAGGAGGAGGGGGCGAGGCCGGTGCGATTACGGGTGATACTTCCTTTAAATATAGAAAAAAGTTGGCAGGCGGAACAGTTGATGGTGGGAGTGGAGGTGGAGGATTTGTCTATAAATTCAGAAGGGTCGGTGATGTTGAGTGCGTTGGCTAGTTCTGGAATTCGAGATTTGCTTTTTGTCAGTGAAGCAGATGCTGCGGTGTTGGAGGTTTTTCAGGCAATTTCACCTCAAGTTGTTCCGGGGGTAGGTTTCTTGAATCGAAGTGAATTTCTAAATTTGTTGGATGGCTTGGGTGGGCATGGCCACGTGGGTCTGGGGAAGAAAGAGTCGGTGCGCGTTTCGGTCTCTAGTCGTCCATTGCCTTTGAGGATACAGGGAGATCGAGTGAAAGTGGATTTTTCTGGAGGAGTGGCTTTGGTGGATTCGCAGAGGGCTTGGTGGTTCTCTGAGAGTCAGCGTTTCTGGCCAATAGGGGTGGGCTTAGAGGAAGGTGTAGAGCAGATTTATGGGTCTGGTCTTACTTTTGCTGCGGCGGGAAGAAATCGTTCTTTGTTGGGTTGTTGTTTTGATTTATCGAAAGTTGAGTCTCTTTTACCTAGAGTGGTGCAGCCATTGATTCATTTGACTTTGGAGGGTTCGCTGAATCATTTAGAGGCTGAGTTGGTATTTGATTATGGTGAATTTAATCATTCTGATTCTTTTTTAAACGATGAGGCTTTGGAGTCTGATGCGAGGGCGTTTTTGAGGAGGTGGGGATTTGAGAAAGGAAAGACTTCGTATGTGCTTAAGAGGAAGGAAGAGGTTGTTGCGTTTCATGCTTATGGTCGCGAAAAAATTCCTGCGGATTGGATTGTGAAAGAGGGGGAGCGTTTTCGTCATGCAGCGGGATTGGTGGTGGAAGTGACTCCAGAAGCAAATTTTACAAGCAGTGGAGAGGATTGGTTTGGGGTGAGTCTTGGGTATCGTTCGAGTAATGGGAATGTGCTTGCGGCAGCCGAAGTGAGGCGCATTTTTCAAGGAGGGGAAGGAGGGCAACGGAGTTTGCCTGATGGTCGAGTGGTCGTTATGGAAGAGGAGGTGGCTCGCGAGATGGAGGAGTTGCAGCGCGATTTGGAAGGAGAGCAAACGAGGGGTGGAGTGATGAGGGTGAATGCTACCCAAGCAGGCTATTTACAGGAGGCCGTGCGTGATGGAGTTCTTAGGGCTGTGGGTGAGGAACCGTGGAAACGTGAGGAGTATGAGTGGGACCTTGGTTCGGGTGAAGAAATCTTGCGTGATTATCAGCGCGCGGGGGTAGATTGGATGTTGAAGCTTGCGAGTATAGAAATGGGAGGAGTTTTGGCGGATGATATGGGGTTGGGAAAGACGCTACAGACTCTTACTTTTCTCTATGCGACGGGAGGGCAGTCGTTGGTGGTTTGTCCTTCGTCATTGGTTTCGAATTGGGTTGAAGAAGCTGCACGCTTTTTTCCTGAATTGAAGGTTCTGGCGATTGAGGGTTCGAAGAGGAAGAAGGTTTTAAAAGAACAAGGCGAAGAATGTGATATTTTGGTGACGAGTTATGCTTTACTGAGAATAGATTGTGAGATTTGGAAAGAGTGGGGTTTTACTTCGGTGATTTTGGATGAGGCGCAGGTGATTAAGAATCCGGAAGCTCAGGTTTCGAAGGCCGCTTTTCTTTTGAGTGGTGAAAATCGGTTTGCTTTGACTGGTACCCCAGTGGAGAACTCGGTAAAGGACCTTTGGAGTATTATGAACTTTGTGCAGCCAGGTTATCTTGGTGGACGGAAAGATTTTGGAGAACGTTATGAGAAGCCTCTCTCGAAGGGAGATCAACCGGCTTTACGGGCTCGTCTTTCGCGACGATTGCGACCTTTGCTCTTACGGCGATTAAAGACTGAGGTGGCGACTGAGTTGCCTGAGAAAATTGAGCAGGTTCGTTATGTGGAATTAGGCAAACGTCAGCGTGATGTTTATGAAGCTATTTTGAAAGAAAGTCGGGAGCGGGTCTCAGATGCGGAAGGAGGGGCCAAGCGAATGATTGCTTTGACGTCTTTGCTTCGTTTGCGACAGGCTTGTTGTGATTTACGGCTTACTGGGATTCAAGGAGAAGAAAGTGGAGCGAAAATTTCTTTACTGGAAGAGCTGTTGGAGGAGGCCGTTGCGGGGGGGCATCGAGTTTTAGTTTTTTCACAATTCGTGAAATTTTTACAGGCGATGGTTCCGATGTTGGCGGAGCGGGGATGGAGTTCGTGTTATCTCGATGGTTCGACTAAGAATCGAGGTGAAGTCGTTAAACGTTTCCAAGAGAATGAGGATATTCCTGTTTTTTTGATTTCACTAAAAG
>CAZUEC010000137.1:0-6031 GCA_964618865.1 uncultured Roseibacillus sp.
TGTGAAGCAATTATTTATTACTCATACTCATCCCGACCACATTATGGCGGCGTCCAGTATTAAAAGGTGGGGGCAGGTGACGGCTTATACTTTGGATCAGGAGCCTGCTCGGAATGCGGAGATTTTCTCGATGGGGGAGAAGTTTCAAATTGGGTCGCTCTCGGTTTCGACTCGCTTGACCCGAGGTCATTCTCCTGGGGGAGTGACTTATTTGGTGGAGGGGTTGGAAAGGCCGGTGGCGGTAGTGGGTGACGCTGTTTTTGCGCAATCGATGGGCGGAGGGGTGGTTTCTTATGAGGCTGCTCTGGAGACGAATCGCAAAGAGATTTTCACTCTTTCAGATGAGACTATTCTTTGTCCAGGCCATGGCCCGATGACTTCGGTAGGGGAAGAGAAGGCTCATAACCCGTTCTTTCCAGAATGGAAAAAATAAAAGATAAGAAAATCATGAGTGGTCCGAAGATTGCGTTTGTTGGGGTTGGTCGAATGGGTTCGAACATGGCTCGACACCTAAAGATGGATTGTGATTATGAGGTGACCGCAGTCTATGATGTTGCTCACGAGGTGGCGGTTTCTTTGGCAGAAGAGCTGGGAGCTGTTGCCTCGGAGAGTTTATCGGAGGTGGTTCTTGCTGCGGATGTGGTTTTTACGGTGGTGACCAATGATGCCGCGATGCGAGCTATTTTTCTTGAGGAGGGTAATTTGTTTGAAGAAGCAACAGGAAAGACTTTTATCAATTGTGCGACTCTTTCGCCAGGAATGCATCGGGAGGTGTTTGAGGCGGGAAAAGCGGCTGGGGCGCAGGTTTTGGAAGCGGCGATGGCTTCTAGTATTAGTCAGGCTCGGGAGGGGAGTTTGTATTTGATGATTGGAGGAGAAGAATCGGTTTTCGAAGCGAATCAAGCAGTGTTGCAAGATCTTTCGGTTAATCTTCGTTATTGTGGTGAAATTGGAAAAGCGGCTGAGGTGAAAGCTTTGGTGAATATGGTGATGAACATCAATACTGCTGGCTTAGCGGAAGGACTTGGCTTGGCTGAGGCGCTAGGATTGGATTTAAAAATGATGTGCGAAATTTTTTCTCAGACTGGAGCTAATTCTAGGGTCCTCGAAACGGATGCGGAGGATATGATTGTTCGTGATCATGAGTGTTGGTTTTCTGCGGAGCATGCTGCAAAGGATTCTGGCATTGCGGGTTCCTTGGCGGCTTTGGCCGGTTTGAATTTACCGGTGAATGAGGCAACCAGATCTCAGTATGAACAGATGGTTGCTCATGGGTTAGGAGATTTGGATAAAAGTGGAATCGCAGAGTTGACCTTTCCGGATCGTAGGTCTTAGTCGGTCTTGTTAGACCTGAGAGCGATTGTCGCTGATAGAATCTTGAGGTGAGGGTCCGTCGTGGAGTGGAGAGGAGTTTGTCTTCTGCTTTCTTTTTTTCTTTTCTAAGATGGCGACGACTAAGAACCAGCCGCCTACCAAAAAAAGGGCATCCACTTCGTTTGGTTTCTGAGTGGTTTTATTCATTTGAGAAGGGATGGGGGTGGCTCGAGTAATGGCTTTAATATCGAAGTTGCCGACTTCGTCTTGCATTCGGAAAAGGGCGGAGCCAAGACAGAAGCCTACAATGCTTGGGAGGAGCCAGTTGGGTGGATTCCACTTGAGGAGGCTGAAGGTGAGGAGGGAGGCTGTGAGGTAGAAAAAGATCCAGAACCAAGAATCATGGTTTCCATATTGTTCGGCGTCGTTGAACTGCCAATACATGGCGAGAAGGAAGAAGAGACCGATGATGATTTTTGCAATTTTCATGAGCGAGGATTTGCAGGAGGTTACGAGTAAAGAGGACAATTTCAATCTTCGTGAGTGGGAGTCATTGCCAATCTCTTGCCATGATGGCGGATGTGACGCTTCGGGAGGCGGTTCAGTTTTAGGCTTTTTTCCGATCTTAGGTTGATGTTTGCGGGTTACGAAAGAAGGGCCTATTCCTTTCGGTGTTCACTTTGAAGGGGGTTTTGAGCAGAAGATGGATCTTAAGGTAGTCGGTTCAGTGGCTTTGAGGTTGTTTAAGGTGGGCATTCAATTTCGAATTTTTTTGGATCGAACGGAATCGGTTCTAACGTTTCGAGATTTGCAGGGTGCTTGTGAGGAGTCGGTAGTCGATGTGGTTTGTGCTTTTGGGGGAGGAGAGGATGTGCGCTATGCGGGGGGAGGAGAGCTGCTTTGTGTGGTTATTGTAAAACTGAATCGCGGTTAAAATTACCTTGGCACGAGGGAGGTAGAGACTAGCATCGTTGATAACTCGATGGGGCGATTTTTATGCAATCGTTCTTTGAGGAACTAACAATTTCACTATCGACACTGAAAATATGAGGAAGAAACGAATCGTAATTATTGGTACCCGCACTTGGGAGCTCACATCTATTCACTTGGAGTACTTTGTTAAGAATAATGCGAACATTGTGGGGATCCTAGAATCGCCTACCGAAGGAATTACGACTACGACGTCAGGAGGAAGTTCTAGTAAGCCAATTCATGTTGTTGCGGAAGAGCAGGGGATTCCAATCATCTGCGGAAAGCCTAAAGAGGCTGGGGTGATGGATCAGTTGCGTGAATGGGCGCCTGATATGATTGTGGTGATTGGCTATCAGTTCTTTTTACCCGATGAGTTTTTGAATATTCCTCCAATGGGTGTTCTTAATTTTCATACTTCTCTGCTGCCGCGCCATTGTGGAAGGCATCCTGGGTTTTGGACAATTTGGTATGGAGATAAGCAGTCTGGGATGGCTGTTCACTTTATGGACTCGGGTTTAGATACTGGAGAGATTGCTTATAAGTCTTTCGTGCCTGTAGAAAATGGGGATACGGTTGATTCTCTTTATGATAGGATTTGGAAGAGTGATGAGAGTGTTGTGAAGCAGCTGCTTGACGATGTTGAAAGTGATTCTGTTCCAAGAACGCCTCAAGATAAGAGCGAATACACTTACAATTATGTCCCGCACGAAAAAGACTTTGAGTTGGATTTCAGACAGTCTGCTCAGTTGTTAGTGAACAGGCATTTGGTGAGTCCTGGAAAGTCATACGTTATCTTTGATGGCGTGAAATACCCTATTTCTGAAATCACTGCGATTGATGAGCCGACAACTTCACGTAACTTTAAGTTGAATACTCCCTATGAGTGCAATGGGAAGTTGGTTTACATGACGCCGAACAAATGGCTTCAAGTGGATCTTCTTACTTTGGATGGTGAGTCTCATTGTGGATTAGAGCTGGCAGTCAAGGCGCTTGGTGAAATCCCTAAAATAGGGAAGTAGCAAGAGCGGAGAGAGCTCGGAAGCTGAAGAAGGGCGAATATTTAGCCCGTTAATGGGAATGCTTGTGGCTGTGATCCTGATCATGGCTGTGCCCGTGATCGTGAGGGAGGTGGAGGGCGTGCGCGGCGTCGTGTTTGACGGTGTGATAGATTTCGCTCAATGAGGTGCCTGTTTTCTCGGAGGCTTTGCGACAATCTTCGTATTCGGGAATGATTTTGGCGGCGTGGCCTGGGATTTCTGCGATTTTGACGCGGATGGAGCCGTGTTGAGTGGTCACTGTTTCTATCCGACGGGGGAGGGAGTCGCGGCGGACTTCGTTGCGGCGGACTCCGAGTGTGGAAGTTTGGGAGAGAAGGGTGTTTTGTAGGCGGTCGGTGTGGGAAGGTTTGGAGAGGACTTGAATGAGGACTCCGGGGCGATCTTTTTTCATTTGAGCGGGAAGGACTGCGACGTCGAGAGCGCCTTGTTCCATGAGGAGGCGAGAGACATGTCCGACGACTTCGGGTGATTCGTCATCGAGATTACTTTCTAGCTGAATGAGAGTTTCGGTGATGAGTCCTTCGCTTTGTTCGGAGTCTCCGAGAATGAGTCTGAGGACGTTGGGGTATTTGAAGTCGGCGGTGCCGGCTCCGTATCCGATGGTGTCGAGGGTCATGGGGGGGATGGGGCCGTAGCCATCGGCAATTTCGGTGAGGATGGCGGCTCCGGTGGGGGTGACTAATTCTTTTTCGAGAGGGCTTCCGGTGATGGGGCAGCCTTTGAGGAGGGATAAGGCGGCTGGTGCTGGGAGGGGGATCTCACCATGGGCGCCGAAGACAAAGCCGCGACCGAGAGGAAAAGGGGAGACGATGATGCGTTCGAGGCCGAGTGCTTCGAGGCCTGCGAGGGCGCCGCAGACATCGACGATGGCGTCGACTCCTCCGACTTCATGAAGGTGAACTTTGTCGATTTCGGAGTTGTGGATGGTGGCTTCTGCTTCGCAGATTCGGTGAAAGATACGATTGGCTTTTTCTTTGACGGAGTCGGAGAGGTGGGAGTCGGTGACGACTTTTTGCAAATCTGCGAGATGACGTTCGGGGGCGTGGTCGTGGACATGGACATCGACCTTGGTGGCGGAGAAGCAGTTTTTGAGGACTTTTTTGTGGTGAAGGTGGAAGTCGTCGAGGTGGAGTTTGCCTAATTCGTTCTCGAGAGTTGTTTGGGGAAGACCGGCATCGAGGAGAGCTCCTAGAATCATGTCGCCCGAAGCTCCGGAGACGAGGTCGAAGTAGGCTGTTTTCATAACCCCGTGTTAAGAGGTTTGAAGAGTTGGCGAAAGGACTTTCTTAAGCGGTTTTGCTTAGGGTTGGGAATGGGGCGGTGACTTCGATGGAGTCGAATTGCAAAGTGGAGAGGCTCAGGAAGCTTCGGAGAGCTTCGTCGGCAGTTTGAGGGCGGGCTTCTGGGTTGCTGGCGATGAGGGCCATGATCCAGGAGGAGATGCCTGGTGGGAGGTTGGGTTGGATTTCGTGGATGGGCTTTACTCGGCCAGTGAGGTGGGCGGCCATGACTTGGACGGTGTTGTCACCATCAAAGGCTTTTTGACCTGTTAGGAATTCGTAAGCCATTGCTCCGAGAGCATAGAGGTCGGTGCGGGCATCGAGTGGTTTGTTGGTGAATTGCTCTGGGGCCATGTAGTGAATGGAGCCACGGAGGTTTTTTTTGCCTTTGCTTTCGCGGCGTTCTTTTTCGCGTTCTGCGTCGCAGGCGCGTCCAAAGTCGATGAGGGTGTAATGAGGGATCCCGTTCGCAGACGAGGTTTGCATGAAGTTAGCGGGTTTGATGTCGAGATGGGAGATGCCGCTTTGATGAACTGCGACGAGGGCTTCGAGGGCTTGGATGAGGAAGTGACGGGTTTCGTCTGCATTGAGGGGGCCTTTTTCAAGCCTTTGCTCAAGGTCGATTCCTTCGATGAGTTCGAAGACGATGAAGAAGCCTTCTTCGTCGTCATCGACATCGTATGCTCGGACTACATTGGGGTGTGAGATTTTGGAAATGGCTGCGACTTCCGAGTGATAGTCGGATTCTGCGGGAGTCATCTCAATGGTCTCTTGATTAAATCGTTTGATGGCGACATGCCGATCGACGCGAGTATCTAGTGCGCGGTAAACTTCGGCGGAGGCGCCGGCTCCAATTTTGGAGAGGAAGCGGTAGCGAGTGGTGACCTCGGAGATGGCGGTGAGGATCGATTGATCCCAGTCTTTTACTGCTTTCGGTTCAAGAGGGCTTACGCTAGGTGAGGCGAAATAGTTGTCGGTGCCATTTTCTGGCAGGGCAGGAGCCGGGAGAGGAGTCTCGAAGGGCACGGTGGTTGAGAGGATCTAAAAGTTAGGCAAGAGTCGGCTACAACTGGGTGTTAATTTGGAACTCTTGGAGTATCGCTTTATTTATTAGCTTTTCGAGAATTTAAGGAATCATGACACTTTTAAGAAGGGGGGGAGGGGTTCGGATGAGCTTTCGATGAAAGGCCTCAGAATGGGGTTTTTATGGATTGAGATTGGTCTGTTGGAGGATCGTGTGGGCGAAGAGGGCGGCGCCAAAGCCGTTGTTGATATTGACGACGGCGATGCCTGAAGCGCAGGAGGTTAGCATGGCGTGAAGGGCGGTTTCTCCTTGTTTGGCGGTTCCGTAGCCGGTGGAGGTTGGAACGGCAATGATGGGGCAGGCAAGAAGGCCTCCTAGGACGC
>CAZUEC010000138.1:0-5977 GCA_964618865.1 uncultured Roseibacillus sp.
ACTTTACCCTGCGCATTACCGGACAAGAGATTACCAGAAAAGGTTACATATTTAAGAAAAATTAATTAATTTTTCTTTTTTATTAGTTTGCCGTTAGAACGGAAGGCGCGCTGGTGTTGCCAAAACGATCGACAGAAGTGACGGCGATTGCGTCAGCGTTAGGAGCGATGGTTGTTGAGGTTGCCCCACTGGAGACGATTCGTTCGCAGCGCCAAACTTTTCCGTAACGGGCTTGAATGGCGTATTTGGAGGCCTCGCTAACTCTGCTCCAACTGACACGAATATTTCCGCCTTCGTTGCCGGCTTTTGCACGGGGGGAGGGGGGAGTTTTTTGACTTAACCATGGCATGGGGGGGACTAAAGCGGGCTGCGAATAAAGGCGGGGTTTGAGGGCGCTGTTGATTCCGCCTCGATTTTGCATGAGTGACTTCATGCTCCAATGGACGTGTCCAACCCAGTTTTGATCGATTGTTCGGGTGAGGTTCAGCTGTTTGACGATCTCGCTAGCAGGACGGCCAGGATCTTCTGAGGATTTGATTCTTGAGGTTGCGACTCCGGGCCAAACTGGTCGTTGCCCCTGCTGCCGCCACCAAGTGAGAAGTTTCGTGAAGCTTTGCTCACTATTGACGCGCCAATAAAGCTGCGGACTGAGGTAGTCGCACCAGCCATTAGCGAGCCATTTACGGGAATCAGCTGCAAGATGGCGGTAGGCGTCAATTCTGGCTGTTGTGCCTGCAGGAACTCCGGGGCGCCAGATTCCGAAAGGGCTGATGCCGACTCGCACCCAAGGTTTCTCACGTTTTACAGACGAATACATGTTCTTCACAAAGCCATCTACGTAGCTGCGTCGTTGAGCTGGGCTTTTTCCATCTGGGAAAATTTGTTTTGGAGTTCCGTCTTTGTGAACGTCTGGATAAGGGTAAAAATAGTCATCAATGTGCAGGCCATCGATGTCGTAGCGGCGCACAACGTCTAGCATCACTTTGAGAGCGTGGTTGCGGGTCCAAGAGCTCGCTGGGTCCATCCAGCGATAAGTTTTGAAATTACGGATGACGGAAGGGTTTGTCCGAGTGACATGATTGCGTGCGGCAGGAAGTCCTGCATTAGGAAGAGCACGGAAAGGGTTGAACCAAGCATGGACTTCGATGGCTCGGGCATGGGCTTCACGAATACAGAATTCAAGTGGATCATATCCAGGTGACCTTCCCATCGTGCCACTGATCCAGGAGCTCCATGGTTCCAGTGAAGATTGATAAACTGCATCCGCATTGGGACGCACTTGAAAAATAAGTGCGTTCATGTTGAGCGATTGCATTCGGTTGAGAATGCTGCGGAGCTCTGCCTGTTGTGCTCCGACGCTTAATCCCTTTCGGCTAGGCCAATCGATATTGTAAACGCAGGCAGACCAGGCACCGCGAAATTCTCTAGGCACCGCAGGTGGTTTTTCTCTACTCGGGACAAATGTCTGTGCGGAGGTCCAACTACACAGTCCAAAAAGAAAAAGCACTATCGCTCGCGACATGCTAGGAATCTCACACAGCTCGCAAACGGCTCAAGCCCAAAGTCTGGTCGGTAGGGATTGACTGTGTCAGAGCTTAAAGAGAAGACGCTTTTGATTTCCGCTCGAATTGGATTTCAGCAACAATTCCTCCGCCATAGAGAGCTCCTAGGCGAGGATTCATTTTTATTCTGGGAAAGTTTGTTTCGTAATTTGCGAGGAGGGCTTTTGCTTGTCTCTTTTGGGACCACCACACCAGAGCGCAAATGAGTCCTGTAGCTAGCGCAAAGATCAAGAGGTAGCCGAAACGAGGACTTCGTTGTGTTTTTCCTTTCGCTTGGAGGTGCTTTTCTAACCCGTTAATGAGACGGTTGCTCATAACGATTAGGAATTCGGATTCGCTCAAATTTTTGTCAGAATTTTGCGTGAGCGATTGCATGGTTTCGACAATTTCGTGATCAGCAAGTTTCCATATTTTGTTTTTACCTGCGATCGAGAGGCTCTCAACTCGAGTTACGGAGTAGGCAATACTATTTAAGTCAGTATCACAGACCACGACGATTCCTTCGGTTTCGCTACCCAGCCATTTGTCCCGGAAGGCCTGTGCTTTCGCATTGGTGTCGCTGCCGATGATGCCTGAGTAGGTGACAATAAAGACTGAAAACTGTTCCTCTTGAGCAAGGCGCTCTAATCTTTGATTGAGCTTCTCACGCACTTGTGGGTTTTCGTCGAAGATTTCTCCTAAATCGAGGAGTCGTTTGGTTGGGGCTTGTTCGAGATGAGGATCATCAAAGGGAGAGCTCTTATTGGGATCAGGGGTTTGCCCGGAGAGAGGGAAGCCAAGAAGGAAATGAATGAGCAGAATTTGGAAGGGCCGAAAAATCATGCTTTCGCCTTATTCTCTTCACGGAAGCTAGAAATCACCAGCAGAAAAGCGGCTATTGAGATGCAACTGTCTGCAATATTAAACACTGGCCAAGGATAGTTGATGAGTGGGATGGTGATGTCGATAAAGTCGACTACGTAGCCTGCTGAAAATCGTTCCCACCAAGTGCCATCTTGGACGCGTTCTAGCCAAAAGCCTTGTAAAAGTCGGTCTGTTACATTGCCCGCGATGCCGGCAAAGAGGAGTGCGCAGGAGGTCTTCATTAACTTGGTCGCAAAGGCTCCTTTGCGCCAAAATACAAAAAGCAGGGTCACCGCAATGAGGGGGACGAGCAGGAAAACGACGGGAGCCCATGCGGTGCCATTACCAAAACCGAAGGCAACTCCCTGATTATGAACGCGGGTTATATCGAAGAAGCCTTTGATGACTTCGATGGGTTTGTCAGAAGTTCCAAAGTTAGGAACAAGCTCGACTTCTCCGGCTTTATTCAAACGGTTTACTAGTTGAGGTTCGCTGAAGTAACCAACAGTCCACCACTTTGTAATTTGATCTAAGATGTAAAGAGGCAGCGCTACCAAGAGTAGAAGCTTGCCGAGTGGCTTGAAGGATAAGGAAGAGGCATTCATATTCACTGCGAGAATATTCGCTAGCTTAGGCCGTAGCCGTAACGACCTTGTGGCAGCGCTCGCACAAACCAGATTCGTCAACAGCAGGTTCATAGCGACGGCAGCGTGGGCACATCTGGTAGTCGCTTTTGCTTGCTGATGCTTTCAGTTCGTCGCCTTGTTCAATGATGATTTCGGCAACGATGAAAAATTCCTTCGCTAAAACAGAATCCTCAAGCAAAGGCAGACAAGGGTGATTGCTCGGTACCGTTAGAACGACTTTAGCTTCATTGTTTTTCTTAAACTCTTTGGCTTGTACTAAAGGCTCAATCGCACCCTGCACCATATCACGGATTTCGAGGAGTCGATTAACTAAATTGCTCGCCTCATTATTTGCAAAGCGTTCGTCTGGCTCTGGGAAGGTCTCTTCGTGCACGCTTCCTTCGCGGCCAGCATGTTCCCATGCCTCTTCGGAAGTGAAGGCGATGATGGGAGCGAGTAATTTAACTAAGGAGTCAAAGATTTGCCAGAGGGCGGTCTGGCTAGCACGGCGACGAACATCATCCTCGGCATCACAGTAGAGCCGATCTTTCGTCATATCGATGTAGAGCGAGCTGAGGTCGTGAGCACAGAACTGATTCACCACCGAGAAGACCTTACGAAACTCAAAGTTTTCATAAGCCTTTAGAGACTCGCTAACAACAGCATGCAGACGTTCAAGAATCCAACGATCGATGAGGGTCATCTTCTCGGGAGGAACCATCATGGTATCGGCATCGAAACCATGTAAGTTACCTAAGAGAATCTTGAAGGTGTTTCGTAAGCGGCGATAAGGATCACCAACTTGTTGAAAGAGATCTTCCCCGAAGGGGACTTCATTCTGCCAGTCTACTGAGCTGACCCAGAGCCGCAGAATATCAGCTCCGTATTTGTTGTAAAAGTGGGCAGCGTCTGTCGGTTTACCTTTCTTTTTATCATCACTCTTGGAAGTCTTTTTACCGGTATCCTTATCGACTACGAAGCCGTGAGTCATCACATTCTTGTAGGGAGCTTGGTCGCGGTAGCCGACACTGAGCATGAGAGAGCTTTGGAACCAGCCGCGGTGTTGATCAGTAGCCTCTAGATAGAGATCAGCAGGGACGCCGACCTCGCTATTATTTGCCATCACTGCGACATGACTGGAGCCAGAGTCGATCCAGACATCAAGCGTATCGGTAGCTTTTTTCGAACCAGCAGGTAAACCTAAGTCAGCTACCCATTCTTCATCGGATTTTTCAAACCAAACATTGGTTCCATTCTGGGCGACAATATCGGCTACGCGATTGATCGTCGCGGCGTCTAACATTGCTTCCCCATCGGGTCCAAAGAAGACTGGTAATGGAACACCCCATGTGCGTTGGCGCGAGATACACCAATCGGGTCGAGCTTCTACGGTTCCATGAATCCGATTGCGACCCCAGTGTGGCAACCAATTGACCTCGTCGATTTCGGTGAGTGCTTTTTCACGGATGCCTTCTAGCGAAATAAAGAACTGTTCTACTGCTCGGAAGATGATGGGAGTCTTGGAGCGCCAGCAGAAAGGATATTGGTGCTCGTAGGTTTCTTCACCAAGAATCGCGTTGCGTTCGGTGAGGATTTCTACAATGCGTTGGTTGCTCTTAAAGACATGCTGTCCCACTAGTTCGGGGACGCCGCATTCGTCGGTGAAAAGCCCACCGTCATCTACGGGAGAGAGGACTTCGAGTCCGTTCGCAAGTCCGGCAACGTAGTCATCTGCTCCATGACCGGGCGCAATGTGAACTGCGCCTGTTCCGGTTTCGGCCGTTACGAAGCCGCCAAAGATGACCTTTGAAGTGCGGTCGAGGAAGGGGTGTTGTGCCTCGAGGCCCTCGAGATCTTTACCAGAGAGTTCACTGAGCTCGCCCGCAGGCTTCCAGTTGGTTTTTTCGCCAAATTGCTCCACGAGGTCGCGTGCGATGATGAGGTTTTTGGTGACGCCATCTTTTTCAAAAGCGCCTGCGACATAGACGAAGCGCTCATGCACTGCGATTCCGAGGTTAGCAGGGAGAGTCCATGGGGTGGTGGTCCAGATCACGATGGCGTGATTGAGATAATCTCCAGAAGTGAGTTCGAAGGGAACGAATACCGCAGTGCTCTTCTTGTCTTGATACTCGACCTCAGCCTCAGCGAGAGCGGTGCGTGCACCATAGGACCATTGCACGGGCTTCTTGCTGAGATAAACACGGTCCTTTTCCACCAGTTTCGCAAAGACGCGCAGGATATCCGCTTCGTAGCTGGGGGCCATCGTGAGGTAGGGATTTTCCCAATCTCCAAAAACGCCCAAACGGCGGAAACTGGCCTTCTGAATCTCAATCCATTTGCGTGCGAATTCCTCGCAAAGAGTGCGAATTTCGGCAGGCTCCTTATCGCGAGCATCCTGCATCACTTTGAACTCAATGGGTAATCCATGACAGTCCCAGCCTGGCACGAAAGGAACCTCGTAACCGGCCATCGACTTGGACTTCACCACAAAGTCCTTCAAAACCTTGTTCAGTGCCGTGCCCATATGGACATCTCCATTTGCGAAGGGCGGGCCATCATGCAGAATATAGCGCTCGGCACCTGCAGCACGGCGTTTGGCTAGAATTCGGTCATAAATTCCATTTTCCTCCCAACCTTGTAGGCGTTCGGGTTCACGATTCACCAAATTTCCCTTCATAGGGAAAGTTGTTTGGGGCAGACAGATTGTGTCCTTATAGTTGACCTTGTTTTCGCTCATCTCGCAGGGGCGGGGAGACTAGGGGCGAAGGGCGAGGAGAGCAATTCTTAAAGGAAACCTTGCTTAGGAAAGGAAGGTTTGAAAAATCGAGAAGGTAGTCTCGTCTTTCTTCTTTCGCTGAGAAGGAGTTGAAAGGGGAGTGTCCGAATGTGGCGCTAGACCATTTTTCAAAAGTCTATTCGTCTATCGAGTTTTTTTAAGGTTTGAAA
>CAZUEC010000139.1:0-5969 GCA_964618865.1 uncultured Roseibacillus sp.
TGGACTCAATTTACTAAGAGCAAGGTGGGTAAAAGGTTGGATTTTCCTTTGATTCCGATTGAGGCAGAGGAGCAAGATCGTATTTATCGTAGTTTTATTAAGGGGCCAACAGGGGGAGGGTTGGGGGTGGGGTAGCGGGGGGGGGTTAATCTGACCTTTAGTGCCGATGAACTTGGAATCGGACTTATTTGGATTGGAGATTTCATTGATGGTGGGCGGCATTGGACGGGACGAGGTAAGGGCTTTCAACCGCCGGCGGGTCAACGGGTCGTCGAGTTAGGGGCAGGGCCAGCTTTAGCCTTTTGTTCTGAAAATTTGGAAGATTGGCCTAAAGTTTGGCAACCTGAGTTGAAGGCTAAGTTCGAAGGTTATGTTTTAGACAAAAGAAGGAGTCCTGAGTTTCGCTACGAGATTGCTGGCGTGAGTGTTTTTGATAAGCCTGAGGCGGTAGCGGATCGCGAGTTGGTTCGTCATTTGCGGTTTAAAGTGAAGGGGGATCCTCCGAAGGGGCTCGTCATGCGGTTAGGGGGAAAAGGAGCGCGAGCGCTTGGTTCACACGCTTTTATGTTGGAGCGTGGAGTGCGTTTGGAGATTGCCAAAAGTGAAGGGGTCGAAGCTGTGATGACCGAGAAGGGAGTCTTTTTGAGGCTTCGGTTAAAGAGTGGACAAAATCGTGTTGGGTTGCGTTATGTTTGGAAGTGAGGGGGTAGAAATAATTTTATTAGACAGGATGAAAAAACGACTTTTTGCGGTTTTTTTGATTATGCAGCCCTTGTTTCTTAGGGCGGATGAATTTTATCTAACAGAGACAATTCCAACTCCCAAAGGGGAGGTTATGGAGTTGGGTTCGATTGCGCTTCTCCCGGAGAAGAAAATAGCGGTGGCGAGTCGTCGAGGTGATGTTTGGATTTGTGAAGGGGCTTATGAAGAGGATCTGTCGCAGGTGAAATGGACTAAATTTGCGGAAGGGATTCATGAGCCTTTTGGAATGTTTTGGCGAGATGGTTGGCTTTGGTTAACGCAACGTCCTGAGCTGACTAAAATGAGAGATCTCGATGGGGATTGGCGAGCAGATGAGTTTGTGACGGTGGCTGCTCCTTGGGGGATAAATGGTGATTATCACGAGTTTGCTTTCGGAACGGAGCCAGATAAGGATGGAGATGTTTGGGTGGCTCTCTGTTTGACTGGGTCAGGAAAGGCTGCGGATGATTCGCCTTTTCGGGGTTGGGGGTTTCGCATTTCTCCCGAGGGTAAGGCGACGCCAGTTGTGAATGGGATCCGATCTCCAGGAGGAATCGGTTTTAATGCCAGTGGGGATTGCTTTTATTGTGATAATCAGGGGTTATGGAATGGAAGTTCTTCGCTCAAGCATATGAAGGTTGGTGGTTTTATGGGAAATCCATCTGGGAATAAATATGCTAAACTGCAATCGACTTTGAAGGATCCAGGAACTCCCAAAAATAAGTCGCGAATCGAAATTGAACGGCAAAAAATTAAAGAGTTAGTGCCTCCTGCGGTTGTTTTTCCACATGGTTTAGTGGGGCAATCACCGACTGGTATTATTACGGAGACTGCTGGGGGGAAGTTCGGGCCTTTTGCGGGGCAGACTTTGGTTGGAGAGCAGACTCATTCTCAAGTTCAACGGGTCTTTTTGGAGAAGATTAATGGGGTGTATCAAGGGGCTGTTTGGTTATTTTTGGAGGGGTATCGTTCTGGCATCGTGCCTTTACGATTAAGCGATGAGGGGATGCTTTTTGTGGGGGGGACGAACCGAGGTTGGGCTGCCCGAGGAGGGAAGCCTTTTACTTTTGAGCGTACTCGTTGGACTGGTCAGCTGCCTTTTGAGATGAAGGAGATGAAGTTGACTAAGGGGGGGTGGGAATTGGTTTTTACTGAACCAGTTGATGCTGTTACTGCGGGTGATCCTAAGTCTTACCAGATGAAGGCTTGGACTTATATTTATCAGTCTTCTTATGGGAGTCCTCAAGTCGATCAAGTGGTGCCTCAAGTCATTGCGGCGGAGGTCTCTGAGGATAAGTTGTCGGTTCAGTTGAAGGTGGAGGGCCGGGTCAAGGGGCATGTGCACGAACTCAATGCAAGTGGTGTTAAGAATGTCGAGGGGGAGAGACTTTGGCATCCAAAGTCTTATTACACTCTTAATGAGTGGGTCCAATAAGAGGGTCAGTTGGGAGTTTTTGAGTTCATGTTTTGAGGGATGATTGTCGCTTAGAGGGAGGCAAGAATTTTGAGGTGAAGGGCTTGTGGAGGTGTTGAATTTCCCGCTTGGAAGGGTGAAGAATTCCCTTCATGCTGGCCCCCATGAAATTGGCATTAAGCCTCCTAACTGCGGTCTTATCAATGTATGTGGTGAGTTGTTCATCTTTCTCGGGTGATTCGCCAGCCTTGCAGGGAACTGTGCGAGGAGATAACCCGCAAGCAGCGGCTCTTTTTGAAAATGGGAGGCGCTGGGAGGCGGTTGGTGAGAAGAAGAAGGCGTTAAAGAGTTATGGTTCTCTTCTTTCTCGTTATCCTGCTGATAAGCGGGCGTCGGATGCGCGTTTCCGAGAGGCGGTTCTGTACAATGAGATTGGGGATCCGCGAAGAGCATTTGATTCTTATCAATGGTTTATTGAAAGCTATCCAGATAGCACTCGATTTGCGGAAGCAGTTGCGCAACAGGAAGCGGTGGCTCGTGCTGCTGCCGAGGGTTCGATTCGAACCAGTTTTTTAGGACTGAAGTCTCGCTTAGATCGGAAGATCATCATTGGGATGTTGAGCAAGGTGCGCGATAATGCTCCGCGAGCAAATTCGGCTTCCAATGCGCAGTATTTAATGGGCCGACTTAATGAGACACGCAAGAGGCCTGTTGAGGCAATTGTGGCTTATGAGAAATTAATTGATGAGTACCCAAATGCGAGTAAGTCGCCGGATGCTCAGTTTCGGGTGGGAGAGATTCTTCTCAAGCAATCTTATGAGGGGAACCGAGATCGAGCGAATTTAGATCGTGCGCGGGATGCTTATCAGGATTTGCTGTTAGCTTATCCTGATTCTTCTTTTTCTCCACAAGCGAAGCAACGAATTGCGAGTATCGGTTCGCAAGATTTGAAGGCCACTTATAACGTGGCTGAATTTTATCGTAAAAAAGGGGAAAGAGATTCTGCGGCTTTCTATTATCAAGAAGTCATTGATAGGGCTGAGCCGAGTGATCTTAAGAATCAGGCGATTGCTCGCTTGGCTCAAATGAAACAGTAGGGGATGATGATTCTGTTTAAATCAATGCTGCCGGTGATGCTTTGTGCTTTCACTTCTTGTGCGGGCTATCATTTAGGAGGTTCCAAACCTCAAGCTTTGGCGCATGTTGAGAAGATTTATATTCCTTTGGCTACGAACGACACGCAAATCCCTCGTGCGGCGGCGATGGTTACTAATGGAGTGGTTGATGCTTTGGTGCAAGATGGTACTTATCGATTGGGGACGGCTGCAAATTCCGATGCGACTTTGGAGGTGAAATTGGCAGAGGTTTCCTTTCAGTCTGTGCGTTCGGCAGAATTGAACCGTTTGAGGCCGGTGGAGCTTTCAATGACTGTTCGATTTCAGTGGAGAGTTTTAGATGGTAATAATCCGACTCAGATTCTTGATTCTGGGACTTCAACTGGAAGGACTGGGCTTTTTGTTGATCCGAACCTTCAAACTGCTCAGCAGGTTGTGATTCATGATGCGATTCAGCGAGCTTCCACTTCTCTGGTGGCTCGACTGTCGGATGGATTTTAGGCTGAGTGCTACCATGTTAACCGTAGTTCCAACACCCATTGGTAATCTGTCCGACATTACTCTGAGAGCTTTAGAGGTTCTTAAGTCAGTGGATTGGATTGCTTGCGAGGATACACGTCATACTAAGCGATTGTTAGATCACTATGAAATCTCGGGGCGCCTCATGGCTCTTCATGATCATAATGAGGAAAAGCAAATTCCTGAGGTGATTGCTAAACTGGAAGGGGGGGAGGCTTTGGCTCTAGTCTCCGATGCTGGAATGCCTTTGGTTTCGGACCCTGGATTTCGGGTGATGCGGGCGGTGCGAGCAGCTGGTTTGCCAGTGACGGTTTTGCCGGGACCATCCGCTCCGATAACTGCTTTGGTGGCCTCTGGATTGCCGCCGTATCCTCATCGTTTTGGAGGTTTTCTCCCGGTGAAGAAGGGGAAACGAGGCAAGGAGCTTTCGGCTGCTCTCGAACGAGGTGAGACTGCGATTTATTTTGAGTCGCCTCATCGGCTGATGTCGACTTTGGAGATTCTCAGTGTGCTTTCCCCAGAGCTTCATGTGGTTGTGGCAAGGGAGTTGAGTAAAAAATTTGAGACAATTCATGCTGCTGGGGCAAAAGAGCTTTATGAGCACTTTCGTCATCACCAGGCTAAGGGAGAAATCGTGCTCTTGTTTCATCCCGAATTGTCGTAAAGTTAAGTTATGAATTACATTGAACCTCATGCTCATATGGTGAGCCGAACGACTGCGGATTATCAGGATATCGTGCAGGCAGGTTGTGTGGCGCTTTGTGAACCTGCCTTTTGGGCTGGTTACGATCGGGCTTCGGTTGAGGGGTTTCATGATTACTATCGTCAGCTTACGGAGTATGAACCTGCGCGGGCGGCTAAATTTGGTCTGCCGCATTACACATGGCTTTGCATCAACCCTAAGGAGGCTGAAGATGCAGGTTTTGCTCGTGAAGTGATGGCGATTATTCCGGATTTTCTCGATAAACCGAATGTCTTAGGGATCGGGGAAATTGGTCTGAACAAAAACACTAAGAACGAATTGATGATTTTTGAGGAGCACGTTGAGATCGCTAAAAAGTACGATCTTCCTATTCTCATCCATACTCCGCATCTCGAAGATAAGTTGAAGGGGACTAAGTTGATCTTAGATGCTCTCAAAAACGCGCAAGTCGATCCTGATCGGGTGATTGTTGATCATGTTGAGGAGCATACCGCAGGCTTGGTATTGGATGCTGGTTTTTGGGCGGGCATGACGCTTTATCCTGAGTCTAAGTGTACTGCGGCAAGAGCGATCGATATTTTAGAGACTTTTGGGATGGAACGTATTTGGATGAACTCGGCTTGTGATTGGGGAATTTCCGATCCGTTAGCGGTTATCAAGTGTGCGGTCGAAATGCGCAAGCGCCAGCACGCGCAAGGAATCATCGATAAGGTTATTTTGGAAAATCCACGCGCGTTTCTACGCCAGAGTCCTAACTTCAAGGAGTAGTGCCTTGGGGTTCGTGGATGAGAAGGAGGTTTATTTTATGGGGTGCCTTCTAAGGCTGCTCGTAAGTCACCGGCTGCGGCATTGGCTTTGCTTTCTTTGCTTTCTTTGTTTTTGGTGAGTTCTTCGGGCTCGATGAATTCTTCTTCGCTTTTTTCCTGATTCTCTCCGTTTGCGATGAATCCTTCGAATTGTTCTTCTTGAGATTCATTAACAGATAACTCGCTGTGTATAGGGGTGAATTCTTCGTTATGATTCACAGTGAGATTGCGAGCTTGGACGTGAAGGCGAGGAGGGTCGGTGATGGGTTCGTCGGAGTTGGCCGCTCCGAGTTCTTCGAACTTACGAGCGCCAGGGAGGACTTTTGTTTCGAGCGAGGACATCGCTTGGTTGTAGACTTGGACGGTGTTGTCGAGGGATTGACCCATGTGGGAGAAGTGCTCGGTGAGGGTGGTGAGGCGTTTGTAGAGGTCGCCGCCTAGGATGGAGATTTGGCGAGCGTTGTCGGTCAGTGCTTCTTGACGCCAACCGTAAGAAACGGCGCGGAGGAGGGCAATGAGGGTGGTGGGGGTTGCGAGGATGACTCCTTGGTCGACTCCTTTTTCGATCAGGGTGGGGTCGTGGCTGAGAGCTGCTGAGAAGAAGGATTCGGAGGGAAGGAAGAGGACGGTGAATTCGGGAGCGGTTTCGAATTGTTGGAGATAGTCTGGAG
>CAZUEC010000140.1:0-5961 GCA_964618865.1 uncultured Roseibacillus sp.
AAACCTTAAAAAAACTCGATAGACGAATAGACTTTTGAAAAATGGTCTAACCCTAGCTCGCCGAACCTCAAGCCAACGCGCTAAATTTCAAAAAACCAAAAAGAGCGGCCCGAAGGCCACTCTTCTCAGAAACCATATTCCTAGAAATTCTTTAAACTGCTCTTGGCAGAGGCTTCTCTTTCTTACTGAGAGCACGCCGCATTTTCTCCAAGGCCACATTCTGTAATTGGCGAATACGTTCACGAGTCACCCCAAATTCTCGTCCAACGTCTTCCAAAGTCATCGCCGTTCGGCCATTCAAACCAAAACGTGCATCGATAATTTTTGTTTCCCGCTCATCGAGAACCTCCAACAAATCATCTAAATGCCCGTGTAGATTTTTATCAACCAAAGCATCAAAAGGATTCACTGCCCTCTCGTCACCAATGACATCGCTGTAGCTTCCGCGCTCGTCATCACCGAAGGGCTCGTCAAGTGAAGTCGGACGCTGAGCAGCCCTCTTCAACATAGTTAATTTGCGGCGTGGCAAACCCAACTCTTCTGCCAACTCATCATCAGAAGGCTCGCGTCCAAGCGACTCTGAGAGAATAGCCGTAATGCGGCGCATACGAGCAATCTTGTCAACCATGTGGACAGGAAGCCGGATGGTCTTACTCTGATTTGCAAGAGCCCGCTTAATCGACTGCTTAATCCACCAAGAACCATAAGTGCTTAACTTCCCTCCCTTGTTAGGATCGAAACGCTCCACCGCCTTCATCAAACCGATATTTCCTTCCGAAATCAAATCCGCAAGAGGGAGACCATAACCCGAATAATCCTGAGCAATCTTAACCACCAAGCGAAGATTCGCTTTGATCATATGAGTGCGAGCGGCCTTGTCTCCTTTTTTAATACGATCCGCGAGTTCAATTTCTTCCTGCGGAGTGAGTAATGGAGTCTTCGATATTTCACGCATGTAAACGCGCAAACTGCTTTCTGAATCGTAGCTAGACATGAGTTCTTTTTTTCTCTCAAAAAGCGCATCGTTCATATCAATTGGACTCCCTAGCGAACCCTCTTATTCCCTGCCCGATGACGTTTCTCTTATTTTTCAATTTTTTTTGCACTTATCATCTGTGCAATTTTCATTCCAATCACGCGAATAGAATTAGAACTAATAATCTAAATACGATTAAGAAATAAGATTCTTCCAAGGTTTTTAGCCTTACCAAGCTCACCTCACCCTAAATTCGCTCACGTCAGAAATGCGTCAAAACGCTCACTTATTGCAAAAATGACCTAGTCACTCCGTCACCAAAAAAAACAATCTGACACATCCTGCGGCAAAAACTTGTCACCACGCTCTCAAAACTTTCTTCTCTTCCCAACAATATGCCTTACCTCGACGACCATTTTCTTCTGCGCACAGAAACTGCACGCCACCTCTACCACGAAGTTGCCGCTCAACAACCCATCATCGATTACCACACTCACCTCCCACCCGATGAGATCCGACACAATCATCGCTGGCAAAACATCACCGAAATCTGGCTCAAGCACGACCACTACAAATGGCGTGCCATGCGGGCCAACGGCATCCCCGAAAGTCACATCACCGGAAACGCAAGCGACCGTGAAAAATTTAAAGCCTGGGCAGCAACTGTCCCCCATACTCTACGTAACCCCCTTTACGATTGGACTCATCTCGAATTGCGACGCGCCTTTGGAATCGAAACTCTCCTCTCACCAGAAACCGCCGATCAAATTTGGAATCAAGCCAACGAACGACTTCAAGACGCGGACTTCTCCGCACAAGGGCTTCTCGAGAAATTTAACGTCACCGCAGTCGGCACCACCGATGATCCCAATGATTCTCTCGAACATCACACCGCGCACAATGCCTCTCACCATCCCACCAAAATCTACCCCACCTTTCGCCCTGACAAAGCCCTTGCCGTCAATCGACCCGACTTCTTCAAAGAGTGGCTCCAAGGCTTAGAAAGCCTCACCGACACCTCCATCGCTACTGCCCAGCAACTACTAGACGCCCTAAAAGAACGTCACCATCATTTTCACAGCCTCAACTGCCGCCTTTCAGATCATGGCCTCAATGCCCTCCATGGCGAACCCTGTTCCCCAATCGAAGCCGACCGTATTCTGACAAACACCCTCTCGGGAACCGCCGCCAACCAAAAAGAACATCAATCCTTTGTCGACTTCATCATGCTCCACGCCGCACGCTGGAATGCCGAACGAGACTGGACCATGCAACTCCACCTCAACCCCCTTCGCAATCCCAACACCCGACTCTTCCAACAACTCGGACCCGATAGCGGCTTCGACACCATGGGTGACCAATCGCAAGGCGGTATCCTCAAATTCCTCGACCTCCTCGCTCAAGACCAACAACTCCCCAAAACCGTCCTCTACACCCTCAATCCGCGCGAGAATCAATTCTTCGCCAATATTGTCGGCTCTTTCTGCGAAGCTCCTACCCCCAACAAAATTCAATTAGGCGCCGCATGGTGGTTCAATGATACGAAACAAGGCATTCTAGAACACCTCAACGCAGTCTCCTCCATGGGCCTCCTCTCCCACTTCCTAGGATTCCTAACAGATAGTCGTAGCTTTCTCTCCTACCCTCGTCACGAATACTTCCGCCGCATCCTCTGTAACCTCATCGGAACCGAAGCCGAAAATGGAGAGATCCCGAACGAAGCCACCCTACTAGAACCCTTCATCCAAGGGCTTTGCTACCAAAATGCGGAACGCCACCTCGCTTTTCCCAAGGTTTAGATCCTTTAAATCTTTTCAATCTCTTTGACCACCACCCGCATTCCATCTTCACTCACAATGCGCAAACTTGCACCCTCTTTCACAAAACAACTCTCCGCAGTCACATCCACTAACTTCCCATCGAAAACAGCCTTTCCTGCTGGGCGTAAATCCGTCTCCGCCACTCCCGTCCAACCCGCTCGCGACTCATGCCCCGTCTCCTCAGCAACCACGCCAGAGCCACCCTCCACCGTCGCAGGAAGAAAATAACGATTGAGAAACGGAACATTTGGTAAATAGCGCATCATGAAAGCGAACAAAGCAATAGATCCAAGAAGACCTATCGACAACGCGATCGCCGGACCCGAAAAAACACTCCAGAAATTAATTCCAAGCTCCTCCGTCTTCCAATCACTCCAAGTAAATTTATCGACCATCGAGAAAAGCAAAGAACCCAGCACCATAAACACCCCTGTAAGCCCTAGAATAAAAGTTCCTGGGAACAAAAAGATATCGACCAAAATAAAGAGCACTCCCACGACGAAAATAGCAGCAGTTTCGTAACCCGCCAAATTACCCGCCGCGTAGTTTCCAAAAAAGAAAAGCGAGAAAGCAATAATCGAAACCAGCGCCCCCAACCCGAAACCAGGAGTTTTCATCTCTAACCATCCCGCTCCCAAACCCACTAAAATCAACAAACCCCCTGCCGCTCCTATCCAATAAGCAAACTTTTCAAAACCCGACATAGCAGCCTTCACAACCTCAACATCAGTCATGCCCTCCTGCCTCAACAGATCTTCCAACGACTCTGCTATTCCAGCCGCTAACAACGGCTTTCCCTCATAGTCACTCACCGCCTGTTTAGCTGTTAGATTAAGTAAACCTTTCTTCCCAACACTGACAATCTCTCCAAACTCAGCCTTTTTCTCTACCAACATCATAGCCTCCACAACCTCATAGTTGTGGCCTTTCTCCTCGACCACATTCCGAACCACCGAAGCCAAATGACTTTCGACTTTAGCTCGCATCGTCTCCTCCATTTTCTGACCCGTTCCATTCACCACTGCCGCCGAACCAATTGTCGAAAGCGGTGCCATGTAGATTTTATCTGTCGCCACCGCAATAAATGCGCCTGCTGAACTCGCCTCCACATTGACAAAAGCATAGGAAGGGACACTCAGTCGCGCCATATCCTTCATAATGAGATCCGCAGTCTGAAACGCGAGTCCCCCAGGAGTATCCAATTCAAAAACAACAGCCTGCGCTTTTTCCGCTTCCACTCTCTCCAACGTACGTCGAAAAAACTTAAATGCCTGTTTATTGATCAAATCTTCCTTACCAACCTCAATGACAACCACTTTTCCCTCATAACTGGCCTCCTGTGAACGCCCAAAAGCATTCGCCCTAGCCCCATCTTTCGACATCGCGAAATGGGTCAAAAACACCAAAAAAAACACACAAATTACTCTCATAAATTCAGACTACACTGAATTTTCTCAAGAATCATCGCAAAAAACACCCGTAAAAAAGGATTCGACAGCTCCCCATTTATTAGGCAGATTAAACCCGTCCGAGGGAGTCCCATTTGATTTTGCTCTTTTGTCCTTCCTCTCGTTCACACAAGCCAAGTCAGTCCAGCGTGCGACCATTGTCTTCAGGTGAACTTCATTGGACCTCATCTCTTTAACGCTTCTATGAACGCACCCTGCGGCTCTGGCCTGCACCCCTCTCTCTTAATTTTGAGCTTGGCCAAATGGTCAAACGCTCGCTGAGAGCTATTTCTATTCACTCACCTTATGGCCGAAAAACCTAGCGACCTAATCCAAACCGATTTCGATGACGAAACGGCGAAAGCATCCTCTTCCCCCAAGAAGAAAGGGGCCAAAAAGAAAGCGGCCAAAACAACCGCCAAAAAATCCGCTCGCAAAGCGACCGCAAAGAAAACTGGAGCCAAAAAGAAAACCATCAAAAAACCGGAGAAGGAGACCACCGAACCAATTTCAGCCGAAAAACCCACTCCTAGAAAAGCGGCCAAAAAGGCAACCAAAAAAGCTGCTGCTCGCAAAATTCTCGCCGTTCCTGAAGGCATGAAAGCCACCCAGGAAAAAGAAGAACCAACTCTCGAAGTCATCGAAGAAATCCCACCCACGGATCGTGACCCAGAACTCCCCCGCCGTAACGGTCGCCCCATGGGCCGCGTGAAAGGTGGTCCCATCGGAAAAGGAAATCGGAAAAACGGTGATAACCGAGAACGAAATTCCTCCCGCAATAACGAAGAAGAAGGAGGAGGAAGAAGAAATTCTAGACTCCAAGGCGAACCCTACGAAGTCTCCGGCTTACTAGAAACAACATCCAAAGGATTCGGTTTCTTACGAGAACCGAAAGACAACTACGAACAATCCAAAAACGATGTTTTTGTTCCCCCTGACTTGGTGCAACAACATGCTCTGAGAGCCGGACAAGTCCTCACCGGAAAAGCCCAACAAAGTCCTCGTGGACCACAGTTGGTGAGCGTGGATGGAATCAACGGAACCCCTCCTGATGAAGCCAAAAACTTCCCTCACTTCGACGAACTCAAAGCCATCTTCCCTGACAAACGCATTGGGTTAGAAACCACTCCCGAACGCTTCACCACTCGCGTCCTCGATATTCTTGCTCCTGTAGGTAGAGGACAGCGTGGCCTTATTGTCTCCCCTCCCCGTGCCGGAAAAACAACCCTCTTACTTCACATTGCCGAAGCGGTGCAAGAGCTTCACTCCGAATCCATGCACCTCATGGTTTGTCTCGTTGATGAACGTCCAGAAGAGGTCACCGAATTCAGACGCCAATTACCCGACGCCGAAATTTACGCCTCTTCGAATGACGAACCCGCACGCAATCATTGTCGCCTCGCCGAACTTTGCGTCGAACGCGCAAAACGTCTCGTCGAAGCCGGACAACACGTCTTTCTCGTCATGGATTCCATCACCCGTCTCGCACGCGCCTACAACAACACCATGGGCGGCAGTAAAAAAGGACGCGGACGCGGCATTCAATCTGGTGGAATCATGGCCGGCGCCTTAGAGCAACCTCGTCGCCTCTTTGCCGCTGCACGAAATACCCGCGAGGCGGGCTCGCTCACCATCTTAGGAACAGCACTTGTCCAAACCAACTCCAAAGCAGACGAAGCCATTTTTATGGAATTCAAAGGAACCGGAAATATGGAAC
>CAZUEC010000141.1:0-5949 GCA_964618865.1 uncultured Roseibacillus sp.
CCATAAAGCGAAGACTTATGATCTTTGCTCTTTTGGGTCACTTTATAAGAACCCCGTGGAGTCCGCCGCCCCTCAATCCCAGTAGAAATCGGAGAAAGCCCCACCAACTGGCTCCCCTTATAATAATAAGCTCTCTGCTCTTTCAAATTGATCCGAATGCGAGGAGAGCCAGAGACCCCATCACCATCCCAAAAAGAAGCCGCCTCATTAGGATTCACCGCAGATCCATCATAATTCGACGAAGTCCGGACTCCAGCCAAGTAACCATCATTGCCACCAACGATATTGGAGATTCCTTCATTGACCGGAGAACAAGAGACAAAAACACCAGCCGTAAAGGCTACAAATAAAAGGAAAGAAGCTTTTTTCATTATCTTAGGGGAGATATTTAACGAAACCCTCACGATCGATATTCATCGCTTCGTTAAGGTTGCACTCGTGCAAAAAGATCTACACAGTAACCCGTCTTCGAGCAAATACAACAAAAGACATGCCCAACTACGACTATCGCTGCCAGACCTGCGACCACACCTTCGAAGTTTTTCAGAAAATGAGCGACGAAAAGCTCACCGACTGCCCTCTAGAGGACTGTGACGGCTCCGTTAAACGCCTTCTCGGCACCGGCGGCGGCATTATCTTCAAAGGCGGAGGTTTTTACGAAACAGACTACCGCTCCAAATCCTACACCGAAGGCGCCAAAAAAGAAAAAGCCGCCAGCAAACCCAAAAAAGAGTCCAAATCCGACTCCTAGACCACGCTTAGCCCTGATCGGACTCAAGGGCCGACTCCCCTTCCTGAGCCTTCCCCCAGTCCAAATCGCCATCAGCCAGCCGTTTGCTATACCGGTTATACAAGTAACCGATCCCAACCAGTAAAGCTCCCGTGATTCCAAAAGCAAGAATCCGCCAAAAGCTATCCTGAATATCGACCATAAACATACGTACAATGGTCGCGAATAAACCTCCAAGAGCAACCATGCGATAACCACGTAGGCCAAACCAAAAGCCACTCGCCAAAAGAAACACAGCCGCCACCGCCCAACTCGCCGTCGTCCACGACGCCACCTCAGGCGCAATCACTAAACCCAACAGGATGACCAACATCGCCGCTCCTCCCCACATCACCGAAGCCACCTTAGGACGAGCTAAGAAAGAATGACCTTTCCCATGCGACAGCCAAATCCCCTGCCCGACAAAGAGTAAAAAATAAAAGGCAACCACCCAAGAAAAGCCTGCCTGCCGATTTTGCTCAAAAAGAAACAGCGCCCCCAGAAACGAAAAAACAAACCCTAGCCAAGAAAGGCTTTCGGCTCGTAAAAAACGCCACCCTATCATCAGCACCGCAGAGCTTCCTCCTAAAGCAAGAACTAAAGGCAATCCCCTCAGAAAATCGTCCAAAATAAACCAGAGCCAAACACCCCACACCGTCGTACCCACGCCTTCCATGAGCACTTGATACGTCTTGTTCTGTTCAGAATTCCACCAACCCCAAAACCACCAAAAGGTAGCAAAGAGAAGCCCCACCCCATAAACCAGCAGCACTTCGTCCTTCCAAGGATTCGTAAACAACCAGCCTAACCCAACCACCGCAGCTAAAATCGCAAAACCACGCAAAGTGAAGTAACGAAAACGACTTCCCAAGACATGAACCCCAAAAGCCAAAGCCGTATAGGAAACGGCCAACCATTTCCTCCCCAAAACACCCTCCCCTAACAACTTAACAGCAACCAATACCCCTAAGAGAATCACCAGCGTCATCGATAAATGCTGCCGACTTTCAGAACGCCCTAACCAAGCGTAAAAAGCCCCTCCTCCCACCAACCAAATCCCCACCGGACCTCTCATCGAAAAATCGCCCTCAGCCCTCATCACCAAAACAAACAACGTTCCCACCAAAACCACAAAAGGCGTCCATTCCCCGTCTTTTAACTTCAAAGGCCAAAACTGCACCAAAGAAAGAACAGCAAAACCCAAAGGAACAAGAATCAACCAAAGGCGCTCTTCATTCCCACACCCTGCCATCACCACATAACCCGCAATCCCAATCGCAAAAATAACTGCTATCCCTCTTCGAACTAAATTATCCTGCCCTTTCTCTCTCCCTAAAAAACGATACCAAATCAACAAACCTTGCGCCGAAATCAAGTAAGCCAAAGCCCTCCCCCGACTCTCCCAACTCCAAAAGTCAACAGCATCAGCCCTCAAAAAACTCCAACCCGCCAACACTCCTAACCCAGCACCAATCTCAAACACCATCCGCGAACGAGTACGCGACAGCCAAATCAAACCACCTGCTTGCACTAACAAACTAAAGGCGCGCACCGGCCCATCAAAACGAGCTATCATGAAAAGCGCCACCATCACCATCGCCTTAGCCCAAAGAGTCTGCCAAAACCCCTCCCCCTCATCCCTTCGCCACCACCATCCTGCAACAAGAAACAAAATCGCAAAAACGGCATAATAAATTTCAAAATCCCATCCTCGAACCCCATAAACCACCGCATTTGATAACAATCCCAAAGAGGTAATCACCGGCACCATTAATTTAGCTCTTTTCTCACCTCGTCGCCATCGCCAAGAAACGGCAATCAAAGGAAGAACCGTCAGAACCAATCCGACACTCGTACCCCATAATTGCGAAGGCCCTTTATAAAAGCTCCAAGTCAAGACCGCCAACACCGTCAAACCAAGAACACTTCCCAACACCGCACCCCACAAACCAGACCACCATCCTCTCAGGACAAAAAGGCCAGTCCCCGCAACACAGAGCACTAACAAAGCAACCAACGGAATAGGTTCCAGACCCTCAGCCGCCGAAAAAGCGCAGGTCACATAGCCAAGCACCAAAGCGAGACCAAAGATCGCCTCTCGTCGCTTCAAAAGAGCCCAAGCTACCGTCAAAACAAGCGCCCCTATCTGGGTAAAAGCCCCCCCGATAGGGGACTCGATCACCTTCATTGCGGGCAAACCATAAGCCGCATAAGCCGCCACAAAAAGAAGACTCAAACCCCCAGCCGATAAGGCCCGCCCAAAGCCCTGTAACTTTCGCTCAAACCAACATCCCACACCGAAAACAGCCACGGCTACCAACACCAACTCCATCAACCTGACCCAAGGAACGGTATCTTGATTCACATACAGCCCCAAAAAGACTGCCGCGATAACCCCAAAACCTAACCCCACCCGAGTACTCCACCACGCCATCGGATTGGCACCCTCTTCATCTGACCGAGGCGGCTTGAGACCCATCTTCTCCAACCAGATCTCCACCACACCCGGTCCCTTCTCTTTCACAAATTCCGTCGAAAGATCAGAACTCTCATCTTGCCAACTGTCCCCAATGATCCGCGACTCTTGAACAGGCAACTTAGGAGGAGTCGTAGCGATCGCCTTGGCGGAAACCCCTTCTGAAATGGACTCACCTATCTCAGCTGCAACCCCCTCTTGAGATCTTGCATCTTCGGTTGCGATTTCTAGATCCGAGTTCTCCTCTTTGAGCGACCGGGTTTCCAGTTTCGGAGTAAACCGCAAAGACTGAAGAAGTGTCACCTCTCGTTCCAACTTCTCAACCCGCGACTTCAATTGAAAAAATTTCACCGCAAAAACAACGAAAACAAAAAGGAACCCAAAGATCACCAATTCCATCCCTAAAGTGCACCAGAAGAAAGCAAAGTTGTCGAACTTTGCCATCACCTTAGTGAAAACCCTTTCACGAACAAATCAGGGAAAGACCAAGATCCTAACGACAAGACTTGTATTCCTCGCTCACATTCAGATGCTAACACTCCTTGGACTTGCCACAACCAGTCATCATCATTGGCATTGCCGCCTTCCATCTCATTGGAGCAGCTCATGTCTTGCACGCCCTCTTTCGAGTCCGTACCCCCTGCGCCACCATTGCTTGGGTCATTTCCCTCCTCACCTTTCCGTGGCTCACCATCCCCCTCTATTGGGTCTTCGGACGCAATACTTTGACTGGCTACGTCCAGGCGAGACGCTCCGACGACGAACTCCTCAACTCTCAAATCGATGCTTTAGAGACTTCTATTTTACCTCACCGCCTGGATCCAACCACTCCCTTTCTCAGGACAACTGTTAGATTAGCCGGCATGCCACTCACCCGTGGCAACGATGCCGACCTTCTCATCAATGGCGAAGAGATCTTTGAACGTATCTTCAAATCCATCGCAAGCGCTCAAGACTACCTCCTCATTCACTTCTACATTGTCAAAAGCGACACCGTTGGAAATCGCTTCAAAGATGCCCTCATCGAACGCGCCCAAGCTGGCGTGAAAGTCTACTTCCTCTTCGACGAGCTCGGCTCCCACAAACTCCCTGATTCATACTTCCAAGCCCTCGAAGCTGCGGGAGTGGAATGTCGCCCCTTCGGCCGCACTCGTCATTGGTGGTCCCGCCTGCAGCTCAATTTTCGAAACCATCGCAAGATTGTCGTCATCGACGGCCACGACGCCTTCATTGGTGGAGCGAATATCGGTGATGAATACCTCGGCCATGATGAAAAAATCGGCAACTGGCGCGACACACACCTCCGCTTGCAAGGCCCTGCCGTACAAGCAGTCCAACTCGTCTTCCTCGAGGATTGGTATTGGGCAACTCATGAAATTCTGTCCCTTGAATGGAAGTGCTGCCACGAGAAAGAAGACGCCTCCATTGCCATCGTCCCCACCGGCCCCTCTGATGAGCGACCCTCCTTCCAGCTTCTCATCGCAGAAGCCGCCAATACCGCTCGGGAAAAACTCTGGATTGCCTCTCCTTATTTCGTCCCAGACGACGGCGTCCTCACCGCCCTTCAAACCGCTGCTCTTCGCGGAGTAGATGTCCGCATCTTACTTCCCGAAAAACCCGACCACATGATGGTTTGGCTCTCCTCCTTCACCTACTACCGACAGACCTTCCCCTATGGCATTCGCCTCTTTCGTTTCACAGACGGCTTCATGCATCAAAAGGCCTTTCTCATCGACAACCAGGTCGCCGCTGTCGGAACCGGTAATCTCGACAATCGCTCCCTCCGTCTCAATTTCGAAATCACCGCCGTCATGACCGCTCAAGAACACGTTTACGAAGTTGCAGGCATGTTCGTTGAAGACTTTGACAAAGCCCGTGAAGTAAATCGCGACGAATTTCTCGAAAAATCACTCCCTTTTAAATTAGCCGCAAAATTAGCGCGCCTCCTCGCCCCTATTCAATAGCGAATCACTTGCTAACTCGTCCCACGTGCCTCCTTCCGCAAACTAAAAAACAACCGCCTCAACTGAGAGCAAATCGTTTCGTAAATCCGCGTTAGTAGTCGTCGTAATCGTACGCCTCAGCTTGCCGTGACTTCTCTTTTTGACCACTGGTCGAATCGATCGACCCACCTTGCGGCAAAGAGGAACAACCACCGCAAAACAAAACGAGCAACATTCCCAGCCACCAAAACCTCTTCATCAAAACACTAACGTTGCAGAGCTCCGAACTGACCAAGGCCTTCACCTTCCTGCTGGATATTCCAAGGCAATTCACTTTCTTGTGATTGTGGCAAAACCACCTGTCGCTCACCTTCCAACCCGCAATTTGAGAGACCAAAGGTGAAAGCAATCGCAACTCCGAGACAAAAAACCTTCTTTTTCATACCCCTAGTCTAAACCTTCCCTCTCTCGCCGCAAGTCCGAAGACCGTCTCTTCTCTCAGGACTTCTTCGTCTCCACCGGTTTTTTACGTTTCGGGAACAAAGCACGGCAAATCTCACAAACAGTGCCATCACAACCCCGAGCCGAGCAAGAATCCCGCCCGTAAAAGATAATCTGCAAATGAAGCTTATTCCAACTCTCACGCGGAAAAAGCCTTTTCAAATCCCGTTCGGTCTGCCCCACATTCTGACCCGAAGTCAACTTCCACCGCTGCGCCAAACGGTGAATATGAGTATCCACCGGAAAGGCCGGCTCCCCAA
>CAZUEC010000142.1:0-5940 GCA_964618865.1 uncultured Roseibacillus sp.
TTTTGGAAAACGGTCTATTTAAAAAATTCGCGCAAAGCTTTCTTTTCATCGGGGTGAAGATCAGGAGCAATCTTCCAGATAAGTTCGCCTCCATCGCCTAGGTCTTCAACACTCCCACCTCCACGAATCCCGACTTGAGAATGGTCAACACGATGCTCTCCGTCCTGAAGTTCGAGTAGATCACCTGGAAGTGTATTTGAGAGGTCACGAGATTCTAAGCCTTCCATATCACCAGTTTTCAGTTCCTCACCTTCACGACCAAGAACTCCTGGTGCTGTTCCAGGACCACGTTCAACACCACCCTGACCAGGCTGGTTTCCCTCTGTTTGTCATCCCGAACCTCCTTCTTCCATCAATTCATCGAGCCACTCGTCACCTTGCTCATCACTCGGTTGTTGATCACCACCGGCGTCCTGCATCTGCTGCGCATGTTTACGCATGTTTTCACGGAGCTGGTTCATTTGTTCTGGTGAGAGATTTCCAAGCTTACTTGGATCAATATTCCCTAATTGTTTGAGCAATTCCTGATTAGGTTTCATTGCACCATTGTTCATTTTCTGGAGCGATTGATCGAATTCATCCAATAATCGTTCTCGAGTTTCAGCACCCATGTTTTGACTATGGTTTTGCAGTGCATTCAAAGCTCGTTCCGCTTTTCGAACCTCACGTTCCAGTTCTTTTAGCTGCTGTTCATGAGCTTCTTTGAGATTATCTGTAGCTTCCAAGGCAGCATGGTCGAACCATTCCTCTTTTGGTTGTTCGCTTAGCTCTTTCACCTTCTCCTCCAATTCATCGAGGTAGTCTTCTTCGATGGTTTCTTCCTGCCTCAACTCATCAATACTCGCTTTCAAAGCGAGACGATTAGCAGGTTCTTCCGCAGGAGCCGCATGGGGATCGTTCTTGGCTGAAATGGGAAGTAAGAAGGCCGCGAAGAGTAGCAGCAAAGTGGCAAAGGGAGGGATGAGAAGGCGAGGCCAATTCCAACTGGTGCCATCGCTTGTTTCTGTCGCGACTTCGGGCCAAGGAGCCACTCCTTGTCTAGCTGCAGTGAGTGAATTGTTCAACGCCATTGCAGATTCGATTCTGACAAGTGCTTGTTCTTGCGAGGTGAAGTGTTTGCGAGCGATCAACCAAGCCATCAAAACAACGAACGAAAGAAAGCCAAAAGCGACACCTAGAGAGGGGAGCCAAGGAAAGGCAATCCATTCCCTCCTAGCGAGCATGACTAGTATTGCTCCTAGTAAACCAGCACTGAGAAGGGGGAGAGAGAGTTTATCTAGAAACCAAGCACAATTGAAGCGTCGAGAGGTGGCTTTCGCTACTGCGAGCCACTGAGATTTCCCATTCTCCTTTGCCATAGATACAGATTAGCGCTTTTCACTCAAAAAGTCGAAGTCGTTTTCCTTTCTCAAACATAAGCCTAGTTTTCCTCCTCATCCTTGAGTTTTGCGAGTTCTTCGGAAACCATGGCGTAAATTTTTGTGCCCGAGGGGAGGCTTTTCGCGTCCGGGTTTGATTCGAGGGGCATGAGACCTTTTTCAGGATGATTCATGAATAAAATCCGCGCCGAAGAACCATATTTCGAAAGAAAATCTTCGAAGGTGAATTTTTCGGTTAGCAGTGTATTTTTCATCACTGCTCCTCGCAAGGCCATGGCCTCGAGATCTCGAAACTTTGGGCTATTGAAAAAGCACAGTCGCGCTCGCTGACGGTGATCTACAGCCTTGGAATGATGCTGGTCACTGTCGTATGGGGTGAGCTGCCAACAATTGGCTTTCCCAAAAAGGTGGCCAAACTCTTGTGCTGCCATGGTGTTAATCTCGTCGTTAGGGGTTGCCGCGATGAGTTGGCCAATTCCAGTCAGTTCAAGATTCTCTTCCGCAAACTCAGAGAGAATGTTGGCCCGAATGGCTGCTAGTCCTTCCATTTTAGCAGAAGCTATTTTTTCATATTTGGTGTCCAGCAATAAGACTGGATGACCATCCTCATGAAGAGACTTCGCAAGTAATCGAGTCCATTTATCCGCACCGGCGAAGAGGACCCCACGAGTCGATTTGGCTGCCACTCCCAAAGCACGAGCAAGAGGGACGGCAAGAAGTCCGTAGATGAGGACGGTTCCGATGATCACGATGAAAGTAACGGGAACAAGTTGTTCTGCTTGTTCAGTAATATCCTTCGCGAGCTTATTGTCATGAGCCGCATGCGAGAATTCGAGGGCGAAGATAGAGGCCACAGCAGCAGCTACAATCCCACGTGGGGCCATTGCCGCAAGAAAGAGGTTTTCCTGAAAAGTTGTCTGCTTAGAACCAATATTGGCCAAAAGCACGGACGCGGGCCGGACAATGAGAACGAGAATACCTAGAAAAATAAGACCCGGCACTAAGGCTTCTCTCAGACTCGTAAATTCAATGCGACCGGAGAGCAGGATGAAAAGGAGAGAGATGATTAGCACTCGTAAATGTTCTTTGAACTCGAGCACCTGTTTGACAGAAACGCTTTTTTGATTGGCCAGAGTGATTCCCAACACAGTCACGGTAAGAAGGCCTGATTCTTTTTGGATCGCATTGGAAATTGCGAACGAGGCAGCAACTACCGCTAGTAAAAAAACCGACTCTAAAAAATCTGGGATGAGGTGTTGCTTAAGAAGTTGCTCAATAATTTTCCCGAGAAAGAACGCTAATCCAAATCCCACCAAAAGTGTGAGTAAGAATCCCTTTATGAGATCGCCAATGGCGTCTTGAACTCCCGAAGAGATCGCAACTTGAAAAACTAATACTGCTGCAATGGCTCCAATGGGATCGACTACAATTCCTTCCCATTTGACGATGGAGGCCACTTTCCGAGTCGGTTTAATTAACCGTAAAAGGGGACCTACCACAGTGGGCCCGGTAACTACTAGAATCGAACCGAGCAGACAAGCGACTCTCCAGTCCCAACCAAAAACCCACTTAGCGGCAATACTAGTAAGCACCCCAGCTATGAGAACGGTAAATGAGCACAGGCGTCGCACGGGACTGCCAGCTTCCCGAAGCTCCGAAAATTTGAGCGTAAGTCCGCCCTCAAATAGAATAATCGCAACAAAAAGGCCTGTGATCGCGAGGAGGGTTTCTTCCTCCATGAATTGATCGATTCGAGTTCCCGTCAGGGCAGACAGAGCAAATCCGAAAGCAAGAAGAAGAAGGATAGAGGGAAGTCGAAATCGCCAAGCTAACCATTGGGCGAGAATACCGAGGGAAAGCACGGCAGCGAGGTAGGTCAGAGGAGTCATTACGATGAGATGACTGAAGTCTAGAAACCTATGAATAAGAGGCGAGGGTGAACCGAAGTTTGTTTTGTCCTACTTCAATTCAGAGTAAGACAATTAGAAAAAACCAATTCGGAATCGAAATTTTGTCTTCTCTCTGAGTTCACTTCATGAAGAGAAGGAATTCAACAAAGGATAAGGATTTGAAGAATAGGGGAACATTTCGTGCCCTTGCAAAAAACTTGGAAACGATTGCAACGTATTCTGTGTTTGGGCCAAAATCTAAAAATCTAAGAAAGTGGCAACCCGTAGGGGGATCGAACCCCTATTGCCAGGATGAAAACCTGGAGTCCTAACCATTAGACGAACGGGTCAATTTGGTGGGCGGGGACTCTTGTCTGAAAAAAGCCTCATGGCAAGCTGTTTTTTAGCAGTTGAAGTAAAAAATAGTCATCACCTTAAACCCTTCTCAATGAGTAAAAAGAGAGGGCACCCGAAGGCGCCCTCTAATCTATATTTAAAGAATTACGAACTCTCTCAAACACACGCTTTGCGGAGCTCGCTCTGCGCGTATCTCAAGAGAACTAGCGCTTCTTGCGACGAGCTACCTTTTTCTTAGCAACTTTCTTTTTGCCGGCTTTTTTCTTAGCTACCTTCTTTTTAGCAACTTTTTTCTTGGCTACCTTTTTACGAGCAACTTTCTTTTTACCGGCTTTTTTCTTAGCGACTTTTTTCTTAGCAGCTTTTTTGGCGACCTTCTTCTTGGCGGCCTTCTTTTTAGCTACTTTTTTCTTGGCTACTTTTTTACGAGCAGTCTTTTTCTTAGTCGCTTTTTTCTTGGCTACTTTTTTACGAGCAGTCTTTTTAACTGCTTTTTTAGCCACTTTTTTCTTGGCTACCTTTTTACGGGCAGTCTTTTTCTTTGCTTTTTTCTTTTTCGCCATAGCTTTATGTGCTGTGAGTTCGCGCCCAAGGGCGGTTTTCTCCTCTGGGGTAAGAGACCCAGCGGAAAGAATGATGCTAGCAGCGTCTCCAACACTACCGGCAAAAGCATTTTGAATGAGCTCGCGCATCAAAGGAATCATGACCGCGTTACAGCTCTTTGTGGCGGCGTAAGTATTTGCCCGTCCATCACGTGAAGATTTAACTAACTTCTTTTTTTCTAAACTTTGTAATACCGAGAGAATAGTGGTGTAAGCGCGATCCTTACCGTCAGGAAAGTGATCGATTACTACATTAACTGTAGATGGACCCTGACTCCAAAGAACGGAGAGAGCCTGAATTTCGAGATCAGATGGGGCAATAGTTTTACTCATAATGGATAGTGGGTTAGTTAGTAAACCCTGAAATTAAGCATTTGCGCAAGTTTAATTAATCTTAATAAACGTTTTAAAGTCGCTCATTTGCAGCGAGCTAGGAAGAGAGTTCTTCTGTTTATGGATAAATGGAGTGGTTTCAGTGAAGGGTGTTAGTTCGGAATAACCAGCGTTTGACCAGTAACAATTGTATCGCCAGAAATCCCATTGGCTTGGCGAATGGAATCAACGCTCACGCTGTACTGTCGGCTAAGTCCCCAAAGAGTGTCCCCACTAGAAACAACGTGATTTCCTCCGCTTGCAGAGGAAACGGAAGGGGAAGATGCGACTGCAGGAGGAGTGTAAGAAGGAATACTTGCAGGAGGATTAATCGACGCAGTTGGAATCGGTTGATAAGGAGCTTGAGCTGCGGGGGCATAACCTCCTCCTTGAGTGGTGACTCCAGGAACAGCGTAAGGGTTGTTTGGATCCTGAAACACGGCATCGGATCCAGCGTTGGCTTGTTGCTGAACAGGACTACAGCTTGACACAAGAATAGGGATGCTTGTGGAAGCGAAAAGTAGAAAGAATTTCATGTCTGTCTTTTTTACTAAAAAAAAGAAGAGGTTAAACTGTAATTTGCGTCTGCAGCGAATGGTAACTTGTAAAAAAGTCGGTAGAAACGGAGTGAAATCAAAGTATCAGTTGACAAAAAATTACAACCCGCTCGGCCTGTGTTTCTTTTTAAAGTTGGGTTTGTCGATTTGTTTTAATAACTTCGCAACCTCCTGAAGTATTGTAAATACAGTGAAAAATCAAAAATAATCGATATCAGATGAAAATGGTGAACCACTATGAATGACGTATTTACAGACAACGGATAGAGTCAACATCGAAGAGGAAAAGCTTCGAAAGGAGCCTTTTTTCTTACTGAAAAAAAAGGTGATTTTTTTAAGTCATCAAAGACGTGAATACGCGAAAAATGAACTTACAAAGTTAATAAAGAGTAAAGATGGACGTCTTCAGTTGTCGTTTCTAACAGATTTCAACAGTGGAAAAGTTCCTTTTAAAAATCTACTTTGAGAATCAAATAAGCGCATGAATTGATTGTCGATTACCTCGGCTCGAGTCACTTCAGTTGACTCTTTAGAAATTGCTCATGGAAACCTGCATGAAAGAGCTCTTTTGGCTCTGACCAACGAAGGGAGCGAACAGGATTCCTATTCCTTGATTGTTTTTCGGTCTGTTGCACTTCGCTTTGTTGCAACTCAAGGAAGCATTGCGAATGCGTTATAAACTATTAGAAGAAGGGTTCAGAAAGCTAAGGCGCTCACCGAAAAGAACTAGTCTCTGCGGATTTGTTCGTTCCGCATTCACGACTAGAATTCACCACAAATGAGA
>CAZUEC010000143.1:0-5919 GCA_964618865.1 uncultured Roseibacillus sp.
CAAGAAATTCTCTCTCGGCGATAAACGAACGAACTTTTGGAAAACGGTCTAAATTTTGAAGGTAGGGAAATAAAAAAAGCGACCGATTTGGTCGCTTTTTAAGAGGAAAGGAATGAGGGGAGCAGGGTTGTTTAAATCAGGCCTGCTTTTTTCAAAGTTACGTAGGCACCGTTTTTGTTGATGGTGCGGAGGGCTTTGGCGGTGAGCTTGACTTTGACGTGCTTGTCGAGTTCGGGAACCCAGATGCGTTTGGTGTGCAGGTTGGGAGTGACCAAGCGCTTGTTCACTTGAGTGACGTGGCGTCCGATTCCGCCTTTTTTCTTTGCCAAACCAGAACGGTGAATCTTACGACCTACGCGGACTTTGGAACCTCGGATGCTACAAACTTTAGACATAAAAACCTCCCGTGTTGCGGGGCGGGGAGGAAATGGTTTTTCCGGCACGGGGTCAAGAATTTTCGAGGTGTTGGGGGCGGTCTTTTTACTTTGTTGCGCTGAAAGTTTTCGCATCAATTGAATTTTCGTGGTTGGGTGGGGGGGATGAGAATTTGGATTTTGTTGCTATTTTCGGCTCATTTCGTGTTTTCGGAGGATTTCACGTTAAAAATTGAGGGGGTTGAAGATGAGATTCTCGTTTCTTTGCCCAAAAACCATGATTCGAGTCGAAGTTGGCCTGCGGTTTTCTATTATCATGGGACTAATGGGCGACCGCGCACGAGGTTGATACGGGGTCATGCGGGGGACGAGGATTGGATTGTGGTGGGAATGGGCTATGCCAAACGGGGTGTTTTTCAGCTGACGCCGGCTGGAATGGATGCGGAAGTGGCGGTTTTGAATGAGGTGAAGAAGCAGCTCGAAGAAAGGGCTAATCTTGATCCGGAGCGGGTTTATGTTTCTGGATTTAGTAAAGGGGGATGGGTGAGTGGTCTTCTTCTTCAGAAAGAGAAAAGTTTGGCTGGAGGGGCGATTTTGGGGGCGGGTCATCTCCATCAGTTGGAAGCGGTGCCCAAACCACTGCGAGCTGGGTTGCCTGTTTTTGTGGGAGTGGGGAGATATGATCGAAATTATCCTTCGGGGTTACGGGCGCTAGTTTTTTTTCGGAATTTAGGAGCGCAGGTGGAGATGGAGACTTGGAGGGGGTTAGAGCATCGTTTTCCCGATTGGGGTTCGACTGGGTTGAAGGAGTGGTTGCGATTGAGGTTGGGGAAAGAACCGGAACGCGAGGCTTTGGAGGCGGAGTTGGCTGAGATTGTTGCTTTGGAGGATCAGTTTGAACGTTGGTGGAGTTTGGTGGAGTTTGAGGAGAGGCCTTTTGTGAAGGCGGTGGCTGAATTTGAGGCGCAGGTTGAGGCGAGGCGTTTGGAGTTGGAGAAAAGTAAAGGGCTGGCTCGAGAGGCGCGAATTTTGAAAGAAAGTCGTCGTTTGTTAGGAAAAGAGATTGGTAAAAAGACGCTGCAAAATTTGGAGGAAATTGTTTCGGGGTATGCACGTATTTCCGAGGCGGCAAAGGGTTCACCGCAAGGGGAGGTGGCTTCAAAAGATTACGAACGAGTTTCGGAGATTTTAGATTTAGCTCGCAAAGAGTTTGGTGAGTTAGAGGAGCAGAAGCGGGTTCGAGAGGTGAAGACTCCTCTGAGCCCTGGGAGAAGAACTGTTCCTCGTAATCCGTTGGTTCGCTGATGAGTTGCGAATCAATTTTGATTTGTTGCTATTGGGGTGATTGTGTTTCTTTCATTGGGCTTCGGAAAGATTTACAGATTGCATAGCGGTCTTTCTTGAACAAACTGAGTTATGCCAAATCCATGGACTGGAACCGGAAATCCTTATTCTCGAGAGGAAGTGATTGAGCGGCTTCGTGATACGATGTCGCGTGGAGAGTCGATTCTTGCCGCAGGAGCAGGAACGGGAATTAGTGCTAAGTTTATTGAGAAAGGGGGGGCCGATCTCATTATTGTTTATAATTCGGGACGTTATCGGATGATGGGGCATGGTTCGATCGCGGGGATGATGGGTTATGGCGATGCGAATGCGGTGGCGATGGAAATTGGGGAATATGAGGTGTTGCCCGTGGTGAATGAGATTCCTGTTATTTGTGGAGTGCATTGTACGGATCCTCGGCGTCGCATGTGGCATTGGCTGCAACAGGTGAAGGGAATGGGGTTTTCAGGGGTTAATAATTTTCCGACTCATTCTATTATTGATGGGGGGTTTCGTCAGCAACTTGAGGAGACGGGAATGGGGACTGGCAAGGAGGTGGAGACGATTGCTTTGGCTCGGAAGATGGATGTTTTCACGATTGTTTATGTGGCTTCTCCGAAGGAAGCAAAGGCGATGGCGGAAGCTGGAGCGGATGCGATCATTGCCCATGTGGGTTGTACGGTGGGTGGTTCTATCGGTGTTTCTGAGGCGGCGATGAGTCTTGAGGAGGCGGCGACTGCTACTCAGGCGATCATTGATGCTGGGAAGTCGGTTCGCGATGAGATTATTTTTCTTTCTCATGGTGGTCCGATTGCGACTCCAGAGGATGCGGCTTTTATTAATGAAAAGACGGATGCGGTTGGGTTTGTAGGGGCTTCGAGTTTAGAACGCATGGCGGTCGAGGAGTCGTTGACGAATCTTACGAAAGAATTCAAATCCATCCCCGTTAAATGTAGATAATTGTATTATTATGGCAACGATTGCAGTGATTGGGACGCTTGATTCGAAGGGAGCAGAGCATGCTTTTATAGCTCGGCAAATAGAGGTTCAGGGGCATGAGGCTTTATTGGTGGATGTGGGTACTTTGGGGAAAGCTCAGGTTGAAGCTCATGTTTCGCGGGAGCAGGTGTTGGCTGCTAGTGGGAGGAGTTTTCCGAAGGAAGAGGATCGAGGGGCGAGGGTGAGTGTGATGGTGGAAGCGTTGCCTGTTTTTTTACGCAAATTAGTCGATGAGAAAGAGATAGCGGGAGTGATCTCTCTTGGTGGGGGGGGAGGAACTGCGATTGCTACTGCTGGTATGCGAGCGCTTCCGGTTGGGTTTCCTAAAGTGATGGTGAGTACTCTTGCGAGCGGAAATACGGCTCATTATGTAGGAACCAAGGATATTGTGATGGTTCCCAGTATTGTGGATGTTGCTGGTTTGAATCAGGTTTCAAAAACGATTTTCACTCGTGCGGCGGGTGCGATTTGCGGGATGGTGAACGTGAATTTGGACTCTGAAGAGGAGAGGCCGATCATTGTGGCAAGTATGTTTGGGAATACGACTGAATGTGTGAATGCCGCGCGAGAGTTGCTCGAAGGTGAAGGCTATGAGGTGTTGGTCTTTCATGCGACTGGGATGGGGGGAAAGACGATGGAGTCTCTTATCGAAAGTGGAATGGTGAAGGGGGTGTTAGATGTTACGACAACGGAATGGGCTGATGAGCTTACGGGGGCGACTCTTAGTGCTGGCCCTACTCGCTTAGATGCTGCTGCTATTGCTAAGGTGCCTGCGATTGTGGTTCCTGGTTGTCTTGATATGGCGAACTTTGGGGAGCGGGATACGGTTCCGGCTCACTATGAAGATCGGCTCTTTTATATTCATAATCCTCAAGTCACTTTGATGCGGACTAATGTTGAGGAGTGTGAACGGCTTGGGAAAATCTTAGCTGAAAAAGTCAATGCCTATGAGGCTCCTGTAACGGTGCTTTTGCCTATTCGGGCGATTAGTATTATCAGTGCGGAGGGGCAGCCTTTTCATGCGCCTGAGGCTGATAAAGCGCTTTTTGATGCAATTAAGGATAATCTTTCTAGTGAGGTGGAGCTGATTGAAGTGGATGCGGAAATTAATGCTCCTGAATTTTCGACTGCTTGTGCGCAAGCGCTTTTGAAGAATCTTAATCAATAAAAATAATGCCTAAAGTTAAGCACTACGGATGTTTCCAATTCAAAGAAGAGATTACTGCTAGTCAAGTAGATGAATGTTTTGCCGCTATGGCAGGGATGGTGGGGAGAATACCTGGTCTTCTTGATTTTAATTATGGTCCTTACGATTCTGCTGAGGGGCTTAATGATGACTACACACATGGTTTTATTATGACTTTTGCGAGTCCACAAGCTCGTGACGAGTATCTTCCAAATCCGATTCATGAGGAGGTTAAGGATATTGTGGTGCCTCGTTTGGAGCGGGTTGTTGTGTTTGATTTTAATCTACCAGAAGGGGAGTAGATGGAAGATTTGTTCCATTCTCAGTATCCTTCGGTTGAGCATTTACGGGCGCGAGCACGGCAGAGGATTCCGCGTTTTGCTTTTGAGTATTTAGAAGGGGGCTGTTTCTCGGAGGTGAATTTGCGAAGAAATACGGAAGAGTTGCGGGAGGTTCAGCTGCGGCCTTGGTATTTGAAGGATTTTGTAGGAGCGAAGCAAAAGACGGAGCTCTTTGGGGAGAGTTACGATGCTCCTTTTGGAGTTTCTCCGATTGGGTTACAGGGGTTGATGTGGCCGAGAGCGACTGAGATGTTGGCGAAGGCTGCTCATGCGCACAATGTTCCTTTTGTTTTGAGCACGGTTGCTACGGCAAGCATTGAGAAGGTGGCGGAGATCACAGAGGGGAAGGCTTGGTTTCAGCTCTATCATCCGGCTGAGAATGATTTGCGGGATAAGATTCTGGGGCGGGCTTCTGCTGCTGGGTTGCCGGTGTTGGTTATTCTAGCGGATACGCCAACTTTTGCTTATCGTCCTAAGGAAATTAAAAATGGGCTATCGATTCCTCCTAAGATGTCTTTACGCAATGTCTTTGAGATGATGACTCATCCGAGTTGGTCCTTTGGCCAGCTTGCTGCTGGTGCTCCGGAGTTTAAGACGATGAAGCCTTACATGCCAAAGGGGCTCAATATGAAGCATTTGGCTCTTTTCATGAACAAGTGTTTCTCGGGTCGGCTGAGCCGTGACAAAATTGCTGCGATTCGTGATCGTTGGCAGGGGAAGCTGGTGGTGAAGGGGTTGGTCAATCCAGAGGATGTGGAGGAGGCGATTTCTTTGGGAGTGGATGGAGTGATTGTTTCGAATCATGGTGGTCGACAGCTTGATGCGGGGCAGGCGACGATTAAGCCACTCACGGAATTGGCGAGGGAATTTGGAGAGCGAACGACGGTGATGATGGATAGTGGGATTCGTTCTGGGCCTGATATTGCTGCTAGTTTAGCGAGTGGGGCGGCTTTCACGTTTTTGGGTCGCTCCTTTATGTATGGGGTGGGAGCACTCGGAGAACGAGGAGCGGAGCATACGATGATTATGTTGAAGCGTCAGTTGCAGCAAATTATGGAGCAACTGGCTTGCGAGCGAGTGGTGGACTTTCCTCAGCATCTCATCGTGGATTAGATAGAAATTTCGTTAAGAGGGTGAGGGAACAGAATTCGGGCTTTTCGGCTTGGCTCTGGGGCGGTAGTGAAGGGGATGGAACCGCTTTACGAGGGAAAGGCTAAACGTCTCTATGCCACTGATGATGCTGAGATTCTTCGCATGGAGTTCAAGGATGAGGCTACTGCCTTTAATGCTGAGAAGAAGGCTGTCTTTGAAAGTAAGGGGCGGTTGAATAAGGCGATTACTCTTTTACTTTACCGAATGCTTGAGAGTAAGGGGGTTGAGACTCATTTGGCTGCGGATGGGGATGAAATCAATTTGATGGTTCGGAAGGTGGAGATTTTGTTGGTGGAGGTCATTGTTCGCAATGTGGCGGCTGGTAGTTTTTGCAAACGAACAGGAGTGAAGGAGGGGACTCTTTTTGAAACTCCGATCGTGGAGTTTAGCTATAAATCGGATGAGCTTGGGGATCCTCTCATCAATGATGATTATGCACGTGAGATGGGATTGGCGACGGAAGCAGAGAGTGCTTTTCTTAAGAAGCAGGCTTTGGTGGTGAACGAAGTTTTAAAGGAGTTTTTCCTAGAGACTGGGTTACGAT
>CAZUEC010000144.1:0-5890 GCA_964618865.1 uncultured Roseibacillus sp.
CAAGAAATTCTCTCTCGGCGATAAACGAACGAACTTTTGGAAAACGGTCTAAAAATGAGAATGAGTTTTGGGGATGGTTTTTGAGTGATTTTGAGTGAGAATTGTTATGTTTGGAGGGGGGAGATCATGGAGTTGAGGAGTTTGGTGGTTCTTGCGGCTCGCTCAGATTTTGTTGAAGAATGACGCTTGCGAGTGGAATGGAGGGTGTGAAATGAGAAATCGCGCGAATTTATGAAAATTCTTTGAGCGTTGAGTTGAAGGTGAAAATCTCTCTAGAGACCCGTAAATACGTTTGTTATGGTGAAAAAGGGGAGAATTTGTTTTTGCTATTATTTGGGGGTTATCACTTGTTATCATTGATTTAATAATGAATTTTCGACTCTAACAATAACTAACAATCTCAAACCCTTGTATTCAAGGGGTTGGAGGTTTTTCGAGAAACATGGAAAAAGTAGGATAGCAAGAGAAATTCCTTATGACACGAGACTTCGCGCATCCTTACTTTAGCTTTGCCAAGCATCGAAAAAGTGATCAAAAAGAGTTTCGCTATGAACAAAGCAGAACTTATTGAAGCGGTCCAAAAGGAAATGGGAGCAGAAACAACTAAGCGTGCAGCTGAAGAGGCTGTTGCGTCTGTCCTCGACGCCATTGCCAAAGGAGTCAAAAAAGACAAGAAAGTTCAAATCATTGGATTTGGAACTTTTGAGGTGAAAAAGCGTGCCGCGAGAATGGGTCGTAACCCAAAGACTGGCGAAGCGATGAAGATCAAGGCTTCCAAGTCTGTTGGTTTCAAGCCTTCTTCTACCCTCAAAGCGTCTCTCTAGTTCGAGAGAAGTTTTTCAAAGAGCTCGGTAAGCTTTTGGCTTTTCCGAGCTTTTTTATTTGCGGGAGAGGCGAGAACAAGACGAAGTGGAACGGTGCGTCTGTTTACCCAGATTGGCGAATATTTGTTCGTCTACTTTATCTACCTTGGAGAATTGGCCAAGTTGACGGGTGAGGTGTGTGAGTCGATTACGAAGGGTAAGAAGCGTTGGACTCAGATTTTCCGCCAAATTGTTGAAATTGGTTATCGGTCGCAGCCAGTGGTGGTGGTTACGGGAGGGTTTACGGGAGCGGTGCTTGCGGCGCAGGCTTTGTTTCAGTTTCGCTTAGTGGGGATGGAGACTTTGGCGGGAGCGATCGTCAGTGCGGCTATGCTGCGAGAGTTAGGGCCGACGATAACAGGATTGATGTTGGCAGGGCGAGTGGGTTCTTCAATTGCGGCTGAAATTGGAACGATGAAAGTCACGGAGCAGATCGATGCTTTGCGTTCAATGGCAGTTCATCCGGTGGATTATTTGGTGACTCCCAGGGTGATTGCGATGGCTGTTTCTATTCCGCTCTTGTTAGCGGAATCGGCGGTTTGCGGGATTTTTGCTTCTTATGTCGTGGGAGTGCCGCTCTTTAATGTTGATGCGGCGGTGTGGTGGGAGAATGTGCGGAAGTATTCTGCTTTGGATGACGTGCAAGTGGCCATCATTAAGGGGACTGTTTTTGGGTTTTTGATTGTGATCATTTCTTGCCATCAGGGTTTGAAGGCTTCAAATGGAGCGGTCGGAGTGGGACGGGGAACGACCAATGCGATGGTGTATTCGTCCTTGGCGATTCTGATGGCGAATTTCTTGCTCTCAATGTTGATGCAGATTTTCTTTCCGCTTGGTTTCGTAAATGTGTGAGTTTGAAAGGCGTTCGTGTGGAGTTTGTGGTGGATTTGGCGGGGAGATGTGATTTGACCGGAAAGCTTTCAGGGAATATCCTCCACTGGGAAGCTCTCTAACGTGTAGATATGACTACCAAATCACTCTTTACTTCGCTGGCTCTCGGTTTGACGGTAGCGGGAGGGGCTTTGTTTCTTGGCCAAAATGCTTGGGGGGACAAAGCGCCGGTTATGGATATCTTGACTGAGAAGCCTGCCGAACCGACTGAAAAAATTGTGAAAAGCGACGAAGAATGGAAAAAAGAGCTTTCTGCTGAGCAGTATTATATCTTGCGCGAGGCTGGGACGGAGCGGCCTTATGCTAAGGTGTACAAAGAATTTAAAAAACAGGGAGCGGGGACTTATATTTGTGTGGGATGCAATACCGAGCTCTTTACTTCAAAAGAAAAGTTCGATTCTGGATGTGGCTGGCCTTCTTTCTATGATGCTTCCAAGAATGAAAATGTGGTGACTGTTCCTGATGTGAGTGGAGGTTATATTCGAACAGAGGTTCGTTGCGCCAAATGTGATGGTCACTTGGGGCATATTTTTGAAGGAGAGGGTTTCGATACCCCGACTGACCAGCGCTATTGCATTAATGGTTCGGTTCTACGGTTTGTTCCTGACGAAGTGGAGGCAAAGCCAGAAGGTGAGAAGGCAGTGGCCGAGGCGGCTCCTGAATCCGAGAAGAAGTAGTGGAGGGGGCTCGCTGTGTGAGCTTGCTTCAAATCGTTCTGGTTGTGAAATGAGTTGGTTTTTTGAATTCCAACCACTCTATACTGTGAACGGATAAGGAATTTCGAGAGTAGCGGGCATTTCGTGAAAGTGGACTCTTGGTTTGGGTTTTTCTGGATGAAAGCCAAGTTGATGGTTTAGGGAGGCTTTTTTTGCGGTCAGATCGTTGGCAATCTTATGCCTGTAAAGAAAAAGGCTGAACGGGGAGCAGCTCTTGCAGAACGGGCTCTTGGAGGACTTTGTGAAAAATTTCACAAAGTTCGCTTGACCCAAGTTTGGAAGCCTTCTATTCGATTTTCGTCGGTATCAAAAAGCCAGTGAATATTCTTCTCTCTTTCCCTCGTTTAGCGCTCGTTTCGGCCGGGTTATTATTGTCGGGCGGAAATCTGTTGGCTGCAGAAGGAGGTGGCCATCATGCTCTTCCTCTTAATGCGGAGCAGTTGAGTGGGCCGGTGACCAACTCGATCCTGATGACTTGGATTGCCGTCGGTCTCATTGTTCTCTTTTGCAAGTCGGCGACTAAGCAGATGAAAATGGTTCCCGCTGGGTTCCAAAACTTTGCAGAGTGGGTCATTGAAAGTCTGTATGATTTCTTTGGTAATATTCTCGGGGAGCATCTCATCAAACGCACTTTCTGGTTCTTTGGTTCGGTGTTCGTATTTATTCTCGTGAATAATTACATGGGGCTTATTCCTGGAGTGGGGACTGTTGGTTTAGAGGGCACGGGTGAATATTTGAAAGAGCCGATGTTTCGTTCTTTGCTTCGGGGTGCAAATGCTGATTTAAATTTGACTCTTGCAATGTCTCTCACTTTTGCCGCGCTCTGGTTCTATTGGGCTATCACGGAGAATGGGATGAAGGGCTTCCTTGCTCACATCTTTGCGCCAAAAGGTGACTTTAAAGGGGTCATGATGATGATGATGATTCCTGTCTTTATCTTTGTCGGGCTTCTCGAGTTGATTTCGATTGCGGTGCGACCTGTTGCTTTGAGTTTCCGTCTTTTTGGAAACATTTATGGAGGAGAGCAAACGTTGGAAATTTTGATGGCTCAAGTTAACTCTCCTTTCTTGAACTTTCTTCCCGCTCTTCCATTTTACTTTATGGAGCTTCTTGTTGGGTTTATTCAGGCGCTCGTCTTTACCCTTCTCGGAGCTATTTTCCTTCGCCTTATTTGTGACCATGATCATGGTGATGACCACGACCACGAAGAGAGTCACTAAAACAATTTCGACGTTTGACCATAGCAAGAAAGTGGGAGCGTCGTTTACAACAAAAAACAAATAATATTATGCCAATCGATATGATTACACTTCTCGCGGAAGGTGAAGCTCTCGCGATTTTCAACAAGAGCTTCGTCGGAGCACTTGCCGCTCTGGGAGCAGGTCTTGGGATCGGAATCTTGGGTTCGAAGGCTGCTGAAGCCACAGGCCGTAACCCTGGTGCCGCAACTCCTATTCTCGTGATCTCGATTATTTTGGCAGCATTGATTGAGGGTGTCTTCATTCTCTCTCTCTTCCTTGCCTAGTCAGTGATTCAATTCTTATCGGTGGGCTTGGCCTAGTCAGGTCCGCCGAGTTTTTCAGTTTTTATCTATAATTCCATACCGCAATGATACCAACCATTCTAGCTGCCACCGCCGAAGCAGACCTTCCGGTGTGGAAAGAATTGGCCAAGACGTTTCAGATTAAGTGGCCATTCTTCATCGCTCAGTTAGTGAATTTTGTTTTGGTGATACTGGTCCTGAAGAAATTTGCTTTTGGTCCTGTTCAGGCAATTCTTGAAGAGCGCAAACAGCGCATCGCTAACGGGGAAGAAAAGCTCGCCGAAATTGAAAAGAAAATGGCGGACAGCGAACAGCGAGTTGCTGAGAAGCTTGATGAAGCCAATGCTGATGCCCAGCGCTTGATTGATGAGGCTCGCGAAAATGCTGCCGCAGTTGGTGAGAAGGAAACTCAAAAAGCGATTGCTTCTGCCCAAGCCATCCGTTCCAAAGCGGAAGAGGATATCAAGTCTGAACGCGAACTCATGAAGTCGGCCATCAAGGCTGAATTCGGGAAGTTGGTTACGGCGGCTACGACACAGGTTTCTGGTAAGGTTCTCACTGATGATGACCAGCGTCGTATCAATGAGGAGTCAATGACCACTCTTTCTAGCAACTAGTTTTTCTACCGAGTTGATTCCTGCAAGATGAAGATTTCCAAGTCCGCCCTTACCGCCGCTCGTCGCATCTTTCGGATGTGCTCTCCAGATGGCGTTTTCGATGAAAGTAGGCTTCGCTCTGCGATCGAGAAAATTGTGGTTGATAAGCCTCGTGATTATCGCGGAATCCTTGCTGGTCTTGCTCGCCTTGTTCGTCGCGAACAGGATCGCAGCCAAGTGCTCGTTGAGAGTGCTCGCTTTCTCGACCCCGCGACCGAGCAACGTGTTCGCGAATCCCTGACAGCTCAATATGGTCAGGGTCTTAATTTTGAATTCCGGATCAATCCTGACCTTATGGGTGGGATGAGAATTCGGGTGGGTGATGATGTCGTCGACGGTTCGGTGGCTGCCCGTATCAAGCGCCTCGAAACGGCCTTCCAATAAAAACTATCTTTTAAATAACAATCCGATGAGCAGCATTCTTCAAGAACTCGAATCGCACATTTCCCAAGTTTCGGCAGGAGTCGAAAAAACCAATATTGGTATCGTCCGTGAAACGGGTGATGGGGTAGCTAAAGTGGAAGGTCTCAGCGACGTCATGCTGAACGAAGCCATTGAATTCCCAGGCGGTGTAACCGGTCTCGCGATGAACCTTGAGGAAGGTGAAGTCGGGGTCGTTCTCCTCGGTGACTACACCAAGGTGACCGAAGGCATGGAGTGTAAGACCACTGGCAAACTCCTTTCTGTTCCTGTGGGTGAAGCTTGTCTCGGTCGCGTTGTTGACGCGCTCGGTGCTCCTGTTGACGGCAAAGGCGCGATTGACGCTGCTGCGGAATATCCTCTCGAAAAGATTGCTCCTGGTATCATTAAGCGGAAGTCGGTTTCTGTTCCTGTTCAGACTGGGATCATGTCCATTGACGCGATGATTCCTATTGGTCGTGGACAGCGTGAGCTCATCATTGGTGACCGTTCTACTGGGAAGACGACTATCGCAGTCGATACTATCATTTCGCAAGCTCAGCAGAACAAGGCTGCCGAGCGTGGTGAGTTAAAGGACTTTAAGCCTCTCTATTGTATCTACGTTGCGATTGGTCAGAAGCTCTCTAACGTGACCCGAACTGCGAAGACTCTCGAAGATGCGGGGGCGATGGAATACACTACTATCGTTTCTGCTTCTGCTTCCGACCCTGCTGCGATGCAGTTCTTGGCTCCATACGCTGGTTGTTCCATCGCGGAATACCTCATGGACCAAGGGAAAGACGTTCTTATCGTCTTTGATGA
>CAZUEC010000145.1:0-5890 GCA_964618865.1 uncultured Roseibacillus sp.
CCGCCAAACGCCGCACCGACATCCAAGACCTCCTCGACGCCCTCACCTCCCTCGGCCAGCTCTAGAACCATTTGATTTAACGCATTTTGAACTTCTCTGCCGCACTTCCTGCCCTCATTCCAATCGCCCTCCTCTTCTGGCTCATTTTTCAAGAAAAGAAGAAGCGCGAAACAGAATCCAAGCACCCCTTTCGCGAAAAAGTCTTTCGTCTGCCCGGCGAGTTCGCCTCGAAAAAGGCACGTGAGTTAGCGGAAAAGGGAGAAGAAAAGCTTTATGCCGTTTTCATCTATTCAATTTTTGCCTTTCTTCTAATTCTGTGGGGCTCGCTAACACCTGCTACCATAGCCGTCACCTTAGCGCTCGTGTTCCTTATCTCAGCTCTCGCTATGCGCTCTCTCCACAAACACTACGCCCAGTCACGAAACTGGAGACTAGGAGCTCTCGGTGAGCGAGTGATCGGAGACCAGTTGATGCGCGAGTTTCTCCCTCTTGGCTTCAAAGTTTACCATGATATCCAACAGAGCCGGGGCTTTGATGACCGGAAATTTAACTACGATCATATCCTTCTCGACCATCGCGGCGTCTTTCTCATTGAGACCAAAACGCGCTCCAAAAAGCGAGGCAATGAAGCTTTCCTCGAAAAAATCAGCGCTAATGGAAATCGCATTAACTTTCCAAATGAAAAGTTTGATACGCAAATCATCCCTCAATTGGAAAAGACTGCTGAAGAACTCTCCGAGAAACTCTCCAAAACTGTAGAAACTAGCATCCCCGTCTACCCAATCCTTGTCTACCCCGGTTGGGACGTTGTCCCCGATTCCAATAAAGCAGCCAGCCCTCTCTGTCATTCGCATGACCTCATGAGCAAAGTTTGCGCAAAACCCGAAAAGGCTCTAAATGAAAAGACAATTGGCAGAGTGAACAATTGGTTCGAAGAGCAGACCCGCAGCGTGAGCCAAGGAGACCTCTAATAACCTGACCCTGAACAGCCTCAACACAAAGGAGCAACGACATTCCTGTCGTTTCTTCCCCGGCTTCCTCTCCATGGCCCACACCAACGACGACATCAACGAAACCCGCGAAGTTCTCCAAAGCGCCATCGCCGCCCTCTAATAACCCACCTCACCTCAACGCCACCGTGTTTCTCACGGTAGGGCGTGGCGGCCCTGCCGCGCCGTCTTCCAATACGCCTAACAACCTCCCCAACAGCGGACCGAGCCGGTCCGCCCTACCATGGACCTTCTCAATTATTCGGAAGCAACAGAAGTAGGCGGCGGCCGAAGGAATATCCTCGCTCCGCTCGGGTCACGCGAATTGCAGACCTCCTCCTCCGGAGGTATGATTGTAATGATTCTTTGCTTTTCGCAAAGCCAGCGTTCAAACCCTTCTCGCATTGCTCGAAAGGCTTCTCATTCTTCGCTGAAACGCCAACCCCCACCCCAGCAAGCTGGGGTGGGGGTTGGCGGAGAGTGAAGGAATCGAACCCACCAAGCCCCGTTAGAAGCTTCAACGGTTTTGAAGACCGCGGCGGCCACCAGGCACGCATAACTCTCCATAGGAAGACTGCGCTCTGTTCAGAATCGACGCAAGCTTTGGAAACCCTTTTTCTCCCATTCCATTCTATTTCTAGACCGTTTTCCAAAAAACTCTCCATTCATCTAAAATGGAAAATTAAAAATAATTTATATTTGCAATCTTTACAGATTGATTAAATTTAAAGAATTCGTTACAATTTTGAGGGGTATTTTACTCCCAAAAAAATGGAACAAACACATTGCAATGAAACAACAGCACAGCAGTCAGCCAAAATTTCAAAAATTTGGATTCACCCTTATTGAACTCAGCGTGGTGATTCTTGTCCTCCTCAGCCTCGTTGGCGTTCTCTTCGTCGGCTCACAAGTCTGGAAAAGAGGAACAGATCGCTCCGCTGCCATCGTTACGATTCGAAACACCCAAATGGCAGTTCGTTCTCACCTACGATTAGCTGGCATTGATGAAGCCTTAGAATTCGAAAACCTCCCTCAAGAAATCTTTGGTTCTGATAAATACGTCGTAAACGGATTTGACCAAAGCGGCTCTCCAAACCCTAACGGCTCCCTGCCCGAACACCCCGCCGTAGGGCAATCCTTTGGTTTTGTGGCAGAGAATGGCAACATCGTCCCTCGTCTAGGTGAACTTTATATTTGTACCGGAGGAACTACTGGCCTCAACAATTACACCTATAATCCATTCCCAAGTAGCTACGAAGGTTGGTAACACTGAGGGATTGTCTTCCAGTAAACCTTCGGCAAACATCGCGGTCGGCATGCACATCGACATCATCACCCTCTTCCCTGATATTGCCTTAGCCCCTCTCTCCGACAGCATCATACAACGGGCCCGCACTCAGGAAATTGTCACCGTCAAAGCTCATCAACTGCGCAACTGGACCACAGACAAACATCGCAAAACCGATGAATACCTTTGCGGAGGAGGTCAAGGAATGCTCCTCAAACCCGAACCCCTCTTCGCCGCCGTAGAAGAACTAAGAACACCCCAATCACAAGTCATCCTCCTCACTCCCCAAGGGCAAGTCCTCAAACAAGCGATCGTTCGCGAACTATCTGATGCCTCTCACCTCATCCTTCTCTGTGGTCACTATGAGGGAGTCGATCACCGCGTGATTACCGAACTCGTCGATCTTGAACTTTCCATCGGTGACTATGTTCTAACAAATGGAGCCATCGCCGCCGCCGTCTTCTGCGATGCCGTCATCCGCCTCCTCCCCGGCGCCCTCGGTGATGAACGCTCCCCCGAGGACGAATCCTTTACCGACCCCAACCTCTTGGAAGCACCCGCTTACACCAAGCCAAATGAATTTCGCGGCCTCGCCGTTCCCAAAGTTCTCCTTTCCGGACATCACGCTAAAATCGAAGCATGGAAAAAAGAACAAGCTCTTATCCGCACAAAAGAAAATCGTCCCGATCTCCTCGAATAAATTTATTGCTCGTCTCCTTCAGAATGAGCGGACAGGCGTCCCAAAACACTTGGCTGATGACGGAGGGGATTTGTTGATAGTCAGTTTACAGACCATCAAAGTGCAGTAGACTTGTTCAACAGTCGTAGTGGTCCGGCAGGGGGCTCTTTGAACAAGATTGAATCCCATTCATACTCAAATTACAAAAATCAATGATGCGCTCAATTAATCACTGCAAGAGAACACTCACTTTGAAGGAAAGTACCACCTCCTTACCTCTATTGAGAACGATGCTGCTTATCCTCTTTGGCTCGACGATGTTCAGCATGGCAGAACAGCTTCAGGTCGAGACCACGGGGCCAAAGAAAGGAGTCCTCTTCATCCACGGCGGAGGCAAGTTAGATTCACGAGAATTTGTCAACCTAGTGAAAAAATCTACGGCTAAGAAGCAACCGGTGATTCGGGTCATTAGCACAGCTCAGGGGAGGCGAAGAGCGGCTGGTTTCAAGAAAGGGAGCCCATTTCGCACGGTGAATGTTCTCAAGAAGGGATATAAGCTGAAGCATGTGACCGAGCTTTATACGTTATCAAAAAAGGAGGCTAACACTCCCGCTTTTTTCGAGCAAATTGATAGTGCTGATGCCGTGTTTATCAGTGGAGGAAACCAAACTTATCTCACCGATGCTTTTCTTGGAACAGAGAGCTTTGCTGCATTGGAAAGATTATTGGAAAGGGGAGGAGTGATTGGGGGCTCTTCCGCTGGGGCTCAGGTAATGTCTTCTTTTATGACTCGAGGAGATTATACGAGGCGTAGAATCCTCGGAGATACGAAGCATCAAGAAGGGTTTTCGTTTGTGGAGAATTCGGTCTTTGATGTGCATGTGGAAGAACGGAACCGGGAAAAACATCTCTTGCAAGTGTTCCGGGCCAAGAAATCTCAGCTCCAAGACAAGAGCTTAAATCCGCTTGATTTGTTAGGCATTGGAATCGATCAGGGGACTGCGATTGTCGTGACCCAAGACCAATTCAAGGTTACGGGGAGCGGACAAATTTATCTCTTCAATGCTCGGCAGTGGAAAGATGATCCGGACTCATGGACTTATCAGACTCTGCCCTCTGGGGCTCGCTTTGATATGAAGCTTCGCCAAGTCATCGAGTCGCCTGCAAAATCAAGCGAGGCTGAACCTGCTTCCAAGTGAGCTTCTTTTTCTTCATTCAAAGTGTTCACTGTTAGGGCGTTCACTGAGGGGTACGGTCTCCACTTTGTTTGGCTGTTTGCCGTCTAGATATCGCGATTATTCTGAGACTTCCGGGAGGATTTCTTCGACTTGGTAGAAGCGTTGTTCGACCTCGATTGGGATGTTCACATCGATGGCGGTAGTTTCAGATCCACTCGTAACCTGAAATAAATCAAGCGGCGTCCAAGTTTGCAGATCTTCTGATCCTAAGACGGAGTAGGAGACCCCGGGCATGGATGCATAGCGGATGGTTCCGTTTCTGGAGACTGGATCAAAAGTGTAATCGAGAATTTCTAGTTCAACGACGGGTTCGGGAACAAGTATTCCTCTGACCTCGATGTCATCAAGCCAGAATCCGCTCTGGGTATTCTCGCTGTCTCCGCCCATACCTCGGAACTCGATGCGTGCGAGGTTGGTGCCAGAGCCGAATGGCCACATTTTGCTCGTCATTGCAAAACGGCATTGTGCCGAGTTCACTCGCGTAACGCCTCGAAGGTCTCTTTTGAACCTTTCCACGTAATTTTTCTCCTACATAGTCCACGATCTCACCTTGATTCGCATCGTAGCTATTGATTCCTGAGAACGTCCAAAGTTCTGCCATTGCTCTTTCTGTTTGATGTTATTCTAACCAAAGTGCCGCTGCTCAAATTCATCAATCGCATCGAGCATCGCCCTAAACTGAGAATTCGCCTTATTCAAAACTCTGTCCGAATTCGTAGCATCAAAGATCGCTTCTTTTAGAACAACACTCGGATGTGAAACCTCCTCACTTTCCGAAATACGAAAGAAAGTAAATTTTTCGGGCCTACACTTTTCCTGTAAACTCAAAATGCCCTCTATGTCAGCGGTTTCATCGCATTCAGAGTGCGCTGCGAAGATTGGTTTTGGAAATTTGCGCTTTAAACCGTAAGAGCGAGAAATCGAATCAGTTTCACTAATGAGACGCGCAAGTTCTTTAGCCCCATCAATATCAACTCGATCATAGCAATAGAGCTTTTCTGGAACTACGAGAGGAGCTGAAGAATCATTGAGGGTCTCGATCCATGGCAACAGCAGCAACCTCTCAAACAATTCTCCCATGAGGCCTATTTTGCCTCCAAATAAATCAAGAGCAGCGGAGAAAAGGTAGAGCCCCCCATTGATTGCAGGATGAGACACTGCAGCTGCATATGAGAGAACTCCCCCAGTTGACAGCCCTCCAATCGAAATGGTTTGAACATGCTCCTCTGCTTTCTCAATCGACCAAGAAACATTGTTTTTCCACTCCGACAACTCTACCTCCTCCATTCCACTTGGTTCCTTCAATCCATGACAGTGTAGCAGAGGAAGATAGACGTTATATCCAAGATTTTCATGAAAATGCTCAGCGAGAGCTCGCATGAAATGTGGCGAGTCACTTAAGCCATGAACAAGAACGATCGCCTTTTGAACATCTCCTTCATGTAAATATACTCGTGGCTCACACCCTTCGCGAACTTTCTCATCCGAAAAGTAGCTGAAATTTTGATAGTATTCGTGCCAAATTCCCCCCCCCATACTTCCTACTACAAAAACTGTTTTCTTAGTAGATAGTCCAGAAAATAAAAACTAACATTAATGTAGCATTTTCACTACACCCACATTGTTCATGTGCGATCTTTCTTAGACCGTTTTCCAAAAGTTTGTTCGTTTATCGCCGAGAGAGAATTTCTTGAGG
>CAZUEC010000146.1:0-5885 GCA_964618865.1 uncultured Roseibacillus sp.
CAAACCTTAAAAAAACTCGATAGACGAATAGACTTTTGAAAAATGGTCTAGACCCGAATAGAACGGACCCCTCGCCCGAGGTCTCCCTACCGATGTTAGACAAAGAGAGCAAAAGGTAAGCGACCTACAGCCAATCAAAATCACAAACTATGAGGCGCGGCAGAATAAGACCCTAAAAATGAGCTCAAGGTGACTTCTAAGCACAAAAAAACCCCGATTAATCGGGGTTTTAGAAAATGGAGCCGGCTAGCAGATTCGAACTGCTGACCCTCCGATTACAAGTCGGATGCTCTACCAACTGAAGCTAAGCCGGCCATTCCCTCGCGAGAATCCCCTTTCGGGGACGCGGAGTATGCCTTTTTTACTTTCCGACGCAAGACCAAAGCGGACCAACTTGCGGCAGTTTTCCTTCTTCCCAATCACTGAGATTGACGGAAGCTCCTCCCGCTGCCAAGGCGGTGCCCGCAATGCCCCAATCTTCCTTTCATAGCCTCGTTCGCGAAGCCACTCAGTTAGGCATTCACGGGGCAAAGTCTAATCTCCGACCAGGAGCAATCCTTTGGTTAACCGGCCTTATTCTCATTTTTTGTTACTATCAAATTGAATCTATTGCTCACCTATTTGACCTCGTAGGAAGCTGGAAGACCACATTCTCTCCCTGGTTTGCCATGCTTTCTACGGCCACTTTCGGCAGCCTCATCCCCTGGCTCGTCCAAGTCGCCTTTTTACCCTCAAAGAAACGGCAGCCCTTTCGGCAGATCCCTTGGCTTTTTCTTTTTTGGGCCCTCCATGGCTGGCTCGTTGATGCTTTTTATCGCTTACAAGCAGTCATTTTTGGAAACAGCATCGATGCCCAGACCATCATCCTCAAGACCCTCGTAGACCAACTCATTTGGGCTCCCTTCCTCGCCGTGCCACAAGTTCTCCTCAGCTACCTCTTCATCGAAAACGAACTCTCCCCGACTCGCTTCAAAGCCGCCTTAACTCGCAAGGGGTTTCTCGCCCGAGCCATTCCATTAACTCTTGCCAATTGGGTCGTCTGGTTTCCAGCCGTAACCTTGATTTACCTCTTTCCTCTCCCCTTACAACTGCCCCTACAGAATATCATTCTCGCACTCTGGTGCTTGATTGTCAGCTTCTTCGCCAAGAATGCCTAAAGGACAGAAACTTTTTTCTTCCGCATCACACAATTGGACATTCTGCTTTGTTCCTCTTTTCGCTAAAAAACCAACTCGAAAATGACCGAACTTTACCTCATTCGCCATGGCGAAACGGAATGGAATCGCGCTGGACTTTGGCAGGGACTCGCTGATTCACCGCTAACCGAAAATGGCATCGAACAAGCCCAATCTTTAGGTGCTCGCTTTGCAGAGGAAAACCTCAAATTCGATGCCATTTACACCTCCGATCTCGGTCGCGCTCACCACACCTGCAAACTCCTAACCGAACCCATCGGTCAATTAGAGGACATCCAGCTCGATGAAGGCCTGCGCGAACGCGCCCTCGGTCATTTACAAGGACTCACCTTCGATCAGATTCAATCCCAATACCCCAAAGATGCCGAACTACACGCTTCGGGCGAACCTCACTTCGCACCCGAAGGCGGTGAATCTTGGGCCGACACCTTCGCTCGTGCTTGCAAAGCCCTACGAACGATCGCTCGCCGCCATGATGGCCAAAAGGTACTCGCAGTCGCGCATGGCGGAGTACTTGGAATGGCTCTACGTGATGCATTAGGAATCAACTTACTCCCTCCACTCCGCTTCCAATTACCAAATACCGCGCTCAACATCTTCCAATACCAAAACCACCATTGGACATTACGCACTTGGGGCGACACTTCCCACCTCAACCATGTTACCGTTTTAGATGAGATCGTGAAATGAGACTCTCAAGCTCCAAGACAACTCGCAAGAATCCTCCCGGCTGTCTGGGAATCGGAGTCTGCTTATTCAGCTCCATCTTCATCTTCATCGGATTGTGGAGCACCTTCTCCACGGTTAAATCTTTGACTTGGAAAGAAGTCCCTTGCGAACTCGAAAGCTTCCAAATCTCTCACGACTTATCGAAAGACGCTCCCTTTCAAGCTACCGCGAAATACCATTACTCTTGGAAGGGAAAAAAATTCACCGGAACCTCCATCTCTGGCAACAACGACGAACGAGAAGAGGATTACGAAGACCTCATTGAACTCAAACTCAAGCTCATCGAAAGAGGAACCTGCTTCGTCGATAGAGCCAATCCCGAAAACGCCATTCTAACAAAAAATTCTTGGAGAATCCTAATAGGGCTCACCTTCGCAGCAATGGGCTTACTCTTTTTTGTCATTGGCCTAAACCTTTTCAAAGGACGAGAAAGAAAAGAACAAGCTCTCTCCTCGGCAGGAAACCAATCACTCAATCTACAGGGAGGACTAGTGGGAGCCCTCTTCTTCGGCCTCTTCGCTCTAGCTGGAACTGGCATCTTGATTGGACTCGTGATTCCAACTGCCAAGAAGTACTTGGCGGCCAAATCATGGATTGAGACAGAAGCCACCGTCATCTGGAGCCACGTGCATTCCCAAAGTTCTGATGACGGAACCACCTACCGTCCTGATATTTTTTACCGTTATCAATTCAAGGGTCAAACCCACCGTTCAAACAACTTCTCCCTGATGAGCATCAGTTCTGGCGGTTATGATTCGAAAAAACAAATTGTCGACTCCTATCCCCAAGGCCATCAATTCAGTTGCTATGTCAACCCTAAGAAACATTGGCAATCCGTGGTAAAACGTGAACTTGGGTGGTCCGCCCTGTTCGGACTCTTCCCTCTCCCCTTTCTGGCAGTCGGCTATGGCGGCCTTTGGTGGCTCATTTTTCGATCAGGTAAAACTAAATCTCAACCCAACTCTTCCCAGCGCTCCTATCAACCTTCTCACCTTTCTTCCTCGAGCAAAAAGAAGACCCCGACCAAAACTTCGGGACGTTGGCGCAAATTCTTCGGACACCTTTTCTTCGCCCTCTTCTGGTCTGGAATAACCAGTATCTTCGTCGTGATCGCATGGAAAAGCTGGTCTTCAGACAATCCTGAATGGTTCCTCACTATCTTTATCATCCCTTTCGTCTTGATTGGCTTGGGAGCCCTCCTCTCCCTCCCTTACACTCTACTCGCCATCTTTTCTCCTCGCTTTGACTACGAATTTGGCACCGAAGAATTTCGGCCTGGATTAGCGACCAAATTCTCGTGGCAACAAAACGGCGGCTCTGGACAACTAAACTCCCTAACCATCACTCTCGAAGGACAAGAGGAAGCCACATACAAGCAAGGGACCAACCGCTCGACCGCTAAGTCCACTTTCTACCAAAAAGAACTCTTCCAAACGATACGCCCTTCCGAGATGACCGCCAATTCGTGCGATCTCATCTTCCCAGCTGATGCTCTTCCAACCTTCAAAGGCAAAAATAATCGCATAGTCTGGACTCTTCATCTCGAAGGCAAAGTCAGCAAAAGACCTAAGGTTAAGGAATCATTTCCTCTCACTCTCAACCCTCTTTCCGAAACAGACTTCCAATGAAAACTGCCAACAATGGAGTCAAAATCGAACTCGACAACTTTCACCACCAACCCTTTCAAACCCTAACTGGTAAGGTTCGGCTGACAGGTCCGGTAACGGCCGCAAAAATGGAACTACGAGTCTTCTGGTTCACCCGCGGACGGGGTGATGAAGAAGCAGAAATCTGCCACCGCTTGTCAATCAACACTCAGGAAAGACTAAGCGGATTCTCGTGGAAACTACCCGCCGCCCCCTATAGCTTCGCAGGTCAACTCATCACTATGGCCTGGGCGGTGGAAGTAGTTGATGAAAAAGAGAACTCCCTCGATCTCGTGCCCTTCTTACTCTCACCCAGCGGAGAGGAAATGCAACTCGATTACATTCCCGACGAATCACGAAGCGGTAAATTCAAACAAAGACTTGAACGCATGGCCGCTTCTAATTCAAAACGAACAAATCGATGAAGGCACACCTCAACCCTTTTGCTCCTGATCAGGTGCAACGGAATCTGCCCTTCGATCCCGAGCTCGCAAACTCTTCTTGGGAAGAAATCGAAAAAAAATGGCATCAACTCGGACGACGAGCTGCAGTCATCGGTCACAAAGGCTCAGGGAAAACAACGTTCCTCAAAACTTTTGAGACCAGATTAGAAAAAAACTATCAGGTCACCCGCTTCTTATTTCGAGTCGACGACCATTTTCTGAAACCCATCCATCTCCAAACACTTGCTCAACTACCGAAAAAGAAAAAAACAATTCTCCTCATCGATGGCGAAGGCCATCTATGTCGCAGAGAAAAACTACGACTTCGGAAAGAAGCAAAACAGGCTCACGGCTACCTCGTCGCCCGCCACCATCGCTCACAACTACCGACTCTTCTCAAGCTCCAGAGCAGCCCTTTTCTCGCGGCCAAACTCCTAGAACGCTTGAACCTAGAAGGATACGAAGAGATCCGGGAACGACTTCCCCACCTTCTCAAAAAAAAGAGAGGGAATTTACGCGAAATTTGGCTTAGCCTCTACGACGAATATGCCTCTAAAAACTAGTTTCTTCATTTTGGCTCTATTCTCCAGCTCGCTCTGGGGAGAGGGATTCGAACTCAAACCGGGAAAGCCAATACCCTCGCTCTCGCTCCCTTCAGCTCGCGAACACCAACCTTTAAGAACGGACTCCTTTCTGGGGAAGAAAACAATCGTCCACGTCTTCGCCTCTTGGTGAGCAGGCTGCCGACGACACGTGCCCGGGTGGCACGCCAGAACAAAAGACCTAGTCACAAGTGGGAAACTGCAAGTCTACGGCATCGCTCCAGAGCAATATGGAGATCGCATGGCGCTTTTTCTCCAATGGAAAGAACTCGACTTCCCAGTCCTCATGGACCCTTTGAACGTCCTCGGAGTCAAAGCCGTTCCTATTACTCTTCTAGTAGATGAAAGCGGCGTGATTCGTCACCGCAATCCGAAGCCAAACCAATTCAAAAAATTCCTAGCACAGACCTATCCTGTCACGTCGAGAAAAAAAGCCCTTGCTTCCTTACCCCCCGCGACAGCGCAAATGCAAAAAGCTCTCATGCAGAATGATAGCAAGCAGGCTCAACAATGCCTCTCCATCAAAGGAAAAAAAATCTCTCCGGCACAATCCTTTCAAGCCGGAGTCGTAGCTAGATGGCTCTACGACCAAAATTTCGATCCAAAACTCTTCCAGGACGCCGTTGATCATTGGAAGACCGCCTTAAAATCGATCCCAAGCCAATACATCTGGCGACGACGCATTCAGCAATATGGCCCCCGCTTGGATAAACCTTACCCCTTTTACAATTGGGTAGAGACCGCCCGAAAAGAAATTCGCGCGAAGGGAGATCAACCAGTAAAACTCACTGTAGAGCCCTCAGGTTCCGAAGTAGCAAGTCCGTTGAGAAAAAACGAACAAGCCACCTCATCCCAAGATTTCCCAGACCCAGAGAACAAGCTCCCTCTTGATAAAAAGCTCCTCAAAGCCATCACCACCCTCATCCCTCATACCGACAAGAGCGACCATCAACGTATTCACCTCCAACTGGCACCTCAAAAAACAGCACATTGGGCCAGTGATACACAAGAGGTCGCACTCTGGCTTTTGCCGAAAAAAGGAGACCCTATTTTACTGGCAGATACGGCTAGCCCATTACCACCCGAACAAGAATCTAGTGACGAAACACGCACTCTGGAGGCAGACATTTCCCAACGCAAACTCGCAAACGGGAAACTGATTCTTTTCTATGCTCTCTGTGAGGAAGAAAATGGAGTTTGCCGCTTTCTCAAAACAGAAGTCCAAGCCAACTAAAAAGCGTGGCTGTTCAAAGCCACGCTCCAGATTAA
>CAZUEC010000147.1:0-5863 GCA_964618865.1 uncultured Roseibacillus sp.
GGATGTAGGGGGGTTTGGGAGGTCGGGAATTGATTTTTTGGAGGAAAGGAGTGCTGATTTGAGCTAGAATAGGAGTCATTTATTTAAACAAACTTGAATTTTAATAGAATTGAGGAGATTCTGGCTGCCGCCCAATGGCTCGCGCGAAAAATAAAACCAAACGAAAAGCTACTCTTGATAGCAATCTTGCTCGTAATCTTTGGGGCTACGGCCTGATTGCGTTGGGAATTCTCCTTTTATTGTCGTTGATTTCGTACAAATCGACGGATTTGCGGGAAATTCCTGGGTTGCGTGAATATACGGATCAAGAGCCTCAGGCGACGAGTGCGAATTTCGTGGGAGTGGTGGGTGCGATTTTGGGTTGGCTGCAGTTGCAGTGTTTTGGGGCAGCAGCTTTTTTGATTCCGTTGAGTGTGGCTTGGTTAGGGGTGAGGAGGTTGTTTCTCAAGGGGAGTTTTGGTTGGAAGACCTGGGCTGGATTAGGGGTGTTCTTACTCAGTGGAGCAGCTTTGGCATCGGTTGTTGGTTGGTTTGATAATTGGGCAGGAAATAATCTCATTGGAGGAAAAGGAGGTGGGATGTTTGGTCTTGGCCTGGGAGAGAAGTTGTTCCAGAGGCTGCTCTCGACAGTGGGTTCGGCGATCGTGCTGGGATTTGTTTATATCAGTAGTCTTGTTCTTTTTATGGGTTTGCATCCAGTTTCTTTTTTTAAGGAGACTTTCCAGCAAGCAATGGCAATTTGGGAGGCGAAGCGAGGTGGCGTTCAAAAGGGTCGGAAAACAGCTGCTACTCGGAAGGCTCCTGCAAAGAAGAAAAAGGCATCAAAGCCGAAGCCAGAGCCAGAGGCTGAAGAGGAGGAGTGGGAAGAGGGTGAAGAAGGGGAATATGAATATGAGTATGAATACGAGGATGGTGAGGAAGAGGGTGAAGAGGATGGTTATGAATACGAATATGAAGATGAGGAAGAAGAAGTCGGAGAAGACGGTCAGGTAACGCTCCCTTTACAAGAAGTTCCCGAGCCTAAGATTGTTGATGGTGCGCAGAGAATCGGTCCGGATGTGAATCTTTCGCGTCCTTTTGAGCGTAAGAAAAAAGAGCATGCTTCGCTAACTACGGACGGGTTTGAGGATTATGAGTTACCTGGATTTGATTTGTTAGATTACGATTCCGATGCCGCAGATCCGGTGGAGAGTAATCATGATGAGTTGTATGCGACTCAACAAACAATAGTAGAGACTCTGCAGGCCTTTGGAGTGGATGTTACTGCAGGAGATATTACGAGAGGGCCGACCATTACTCGCTACGAGATTTATCCTTCGTTGGGTTTACGGGTTTCGAAGATTGTTGCTTTGGAATCGGATTTGGCTCGAGCTACTTGCGCAGAGCGAATTAACATTCTGGCTCCGGTGCCAGGTAAAGATACGGTTGGGATTGAGATTGCTAATAATGACCGAGTGCCAGTGGCTTTGCGTGAGCTTTTGCAAGATCCTGAGTTTCGTTCTTCTAAGAAAAAAATACCACTCGCGCTTGGAAAGGATGTTTATGGTAAAGCGGTTATTGGAGATCTTGCGGCCATGCCTCACCTGTTAGTTGCGGGAGCAACTGGCTCAGGTAAGTCGGTTTGTATTAATTCCATTATTGCTTCTATTCTTTATAAGTTTGGTCCTGATGAGTTGCGGTTCATCATGGTGGATCCTAAGGTGGTGGAGATGCAGATGTATAATGATCTTCCGCATTTAGTTGTGCCGGTGGTGACTGATCCTCGTAAGGTGATTGGAGCTTTGAAGTGGACGGTCAATGAGATGGAACGTCGTTATAAGATTTTTGCGAAATTGGGAGTGCGTAATTTTGATTCCTTCAATAACCGTCCTCGTCCAGAAGTGGAGGAGGCGACCGAGGAGTTAGAGTTGGCGCAAGACATAGAGGAGGAAGAGGTGGCGGACCCCGAGCATATGGAATCTATCGCTCGTGCTTTGGAAGATGGTGATCTTGGTCCGATGGATATGGATGGAGAGAACGATGATGAGAGGATAGATGAAGAGGAGATTCCGGACCGTTTCCCTTACATTGTCGTGATTGTTGATGAGCTTGCAGATTTGATGCAGACTGCACCTGCAGATGTGGAGTCGGCGATTGCACGGATCGCTCAAAAGGCACGAGCGGCGGGGATTCACCTTATTATTGCAACACAAACTCCGCGTGCGGATGTGGTTACGGGAATCATCAAGGCGAACATTCCTTCTCGGATTGCCTTTCAGGTTTCTTCGGCTTTGGATTCGCGAGTGATTCTGGATACGAAGGGTGCGGAGAAATTAGTTGGGAAAGGTGATATGCTGTTCTTGCCTCCTGGATCGGCGAAGCTGGAGCGTTCTCAAGGAGCTTTTGTTTCGGATGAGGAGGTGGAGGATATTGTGCAGTTTTGCTCGAATCAACTGGATCAAAAATTTGAGCAAAGCATTCAAGCGACGATCGATGCGGGCGGAAGTGATGGTGGTGGAGATGATGATGTTTCCGATGAAGATGAAGAGGTGATTGCTAGATGTATGGAAGTGATTATGACTGAGAACAAAGCGAGTACTTCTTTGCTGCAACGTCGCTTGCGTCTCGGGTATACTAAGGCTGCTCGGATGATGGATATTATGGAAAACCGGGGTATCATTGGACCGGCTGATGGTGCGAAGCCGAGAGATATTTTAATCCGACAGTGATTCAACAAATTAAAGAAAAGAGAGGTGCTCTGAATCAGCTGTTGAGGCTTCATTGAGGGTTGGCTTCTTTGTTTTTTCCGTTACTCTTAAACTCAAGAATATGTGTGGAATTGTAGGCTATAGTGGAAATCAGTTCGCGGCTCCTATTTTGTTGAATGGTCTCAAGAGGCTGGAATATCGCGGTTATGATTCTGCGGGTTTAGCTTTGGTTTCTGATGAGGGCATTCGGGTGGAAAAATCAGAAGGGAAAGTCGCTAATCTGGTGGATTTGCTTGGAGACTATCAGGAGGTTTCTTCTCTAGGAGGGGCTACGACAGGGATTGCTCATACGAGATGGGCTACACATGGACCTCCTACGACAGTGAATGCGCATCCTCATGCTGCTCGCCCAGAGGGAGGAGAGGGGAATCGAATCGCGCTCGTTCATAATGGGATTATTGAGAACTACAAAATGCTTAAGGCGCGCCTTGAAGGGCAGGGACGTGTGTTCGTTTCTGAAACGGATACGGAGGTGCTTGCTCATTTAGTAGATTCTTACTACCAAGATGATTTAGTGGTGGCGGTGACAGAGGCCTTGAACCAGGTTGAAGGAACATTTGGAATTGCTAGTGTCGCTCTGTCTGAGCCTGGTGTGATGGTGGTTGCTCGGCGAGGAAGTCCAATCGTGATTGGTTTGGGTGAAGAGGAGACGCTTGTGGCTAGTGATGCGGCAGCTATTCTTCGTTATACTCGCCAAGTTATTTATTTGGACGATAATGATGTTGCGCGAATCGAAGGACCTAAAGTCGATATTTGTAGTCTCGATGCTAGTCCGGTGACTCGGGAAGCGACGCAGATTGATTGGTCAGACGATGCGGCAGAGAAGGGTGGCTATGCGCATTATATGCTCAAGGAAATTTATGAGCAGCCAGAGTCAATTTGGAATACGATTCGAGGACGGATGGACGAGTCTCGTGGGAATGCGGTTCTGTCGGGACTGAATGTTAATCCGCGTGATTTAGCGGAATTGCAGAGGGTGTTGTTGATTGGGTGTGGAACGAGTCTGAATGCGGGATTGGTGGGTGAGTATGCGATTGAGGATTTTGCGGGGATTCCTTCCGAGGTGGAGCAAGCGGCTGAATTTCGATATCGAAATCCGATTGTTGGAGCGAAGGATTTAGTGTTGGCAATCTCACAGAGTGGAGAAACTGCGGATACTCTCGCGGCAGTGCGCGAGGCAGTTGATAAAGGAGCTTTAGTGGCAGGATTGGTCAACGTGGTGGGCTCGACTATTGCGCGCGAGACGGGTCGGGGCATTTACTTACATGCAGGTCCTGAGATTTCGGTGGCGTCGACGAAAGCTTTTACTTCTCAAGTGAGTTGTCTTCTGATGATTGCGCTTAAGTTTGCACGTGCAGCACGGATGTCGCGAGAACGAGGAGTGCGTTTTGTGAAGGAAATTGAGGCCATTCCGTCTCAGGTTGAGAAGGTGCTTTCCTGCAATGAGGAGATTGCCAAAATAGCGGAGAATTATACTAAGGCACAAAGTGCATTCTACATCGGTAGAGGGTACATGTATCCGGTGGCCTTGGAAGGTGCGCTTAAGATTAAGGAGATTAGTTATATTCACGCGGAAGCATTCCACGCGGCAGAATTGAAGCATGGTTCCATTGCCTTGTTGACAGAAGAGGTTCCCATTGTGGCCTTGGTTCCGGAAGGACCTGGTAAGGATAAGACGCTTTCTAATGTTGCTGAATGTCGAGCCCGAGGGTCTAAGGTTTTATTAGTTGCGACTGAGGGTGACGATGAGGTGAATGATTACGGGGATGATATTATTCGTATTCCAGCAGCTCCTCTTCATGCTGCCGTGATTCCCGCGGCTGTGGCGCTACAGCTTTTTGCTTATCATGTTGCTCGTTTGAGAGATTGTCCCATCGATCAGCCGCGTAATTTGGCGAAGAGTGTGACGGTGGAGTAAGGGTGGATTTTGAGAAACGGTTTATAGGAGGTTTGAGAAACGCTCATTTTGCTATTGCGCGCTGGAGGTGTTGTTGGGTTTGTTTGTTTTCTCGTTTGAAAGTCGATGTACGAAGTTGAGAAGTGAGCGTGCTCCGGGATCGGCGAGGTTTGCCATATGGTGAGCGACCGAGCTGTGATTGCGATTGGCAACGACTTTGCTGGTGATGGTCTTGTGGCCAGCTCCCTTCATGACTGCGGCGAGGTAGGCGTTCTCTTCTGCGCGAGCAGGGGCGTCATTGTCGGCCCAGAGAAAGTGGACGGGTGGGATGCCTTTGAGTCCTGAATAATGAACGGGTGAAGCGTCGTCGGCGGTGATGGTGAAGGGGTTGTTGGAGCCGAAGCGTTCGTCGCGCACGGTGTAGTGAGTCATTGTTTGTGCCGCTACTGGGATGAGGCCAATAAGGTCATTGCGTTTGAGGTTGTGAACCGCGAGCCAACGCGGATCCATTCCAACCATGAGTGTGAGGTAGCCACCAGCAGAATGCCCTCCAAGGAAAATCTTTTTTGGATCTCCACCTTGTTCGGCTATATTGTTAATTATCCAGGCTACGGCAGCAGCAGTGTCTTCGACGTAGGCAGGGTATTTAGCTTTGGGATGGAGGCGGTAGTTGACCATTGCGATAGCAATGGAGTCTTGGCTGAGGCGTTCTGCGATCGCAATGTCTTTAGGGTTGTCCTTAGAGCCATTTTTGAGTCCGCCGCCATGTAACCAAATGACAGTTGCAAAGTCATTAGAGGTAGGTAGGTAGAGATCGAGTTTACAGCGTTCGTTTTTGTAGGAGTTTTCGGATTCGTTATGATACGCGATGTTTTTTTTGATGATGCTCGTTGTCGTTTCTGCGAAGAGCGGAAGAGTAAGACAAAGGGAAAGTAGTAATTTCATAAAAAATTCTGATTTTAAGGAGAGGCTTTTTTCATTTATCAAAAAGGAACTCAGGGGTCGAGAAACTTACTGGCTGATTAGTTCTATCATGGGAGAAAGTTATTGGGCGGAATAAAAAGCGAGATGATGAGGTGAGATTACGACTCAGTCATAAAAGTGGCGCTCCTTACGTTGATGGATATTTTCGTCAGGTTTTTGTAAATGAGGGTACGATCCTTGTATTTAGAGCTTCATGAAAAAGTATGAAATCGCAGGATTCCTAAGATTCTAGTTC